>CAYJXC010000013.1:0-9911 GCA_964374075.1 Candidatus Woesearchaeota archaeon | reverse complement strand
TATGGAACTAAAAGAATTAATTGATTTCATTAAGTTGGAAGCAAAGAGATTAGAACAAAAATTTGGAAAAGATGGTGACAAAGAAAAAACAATACTTTCGTCCAGCGTAAAGCTTTATGAGGAGTTAGGAGAATTGTCTGAATTAGTGTTATCGTCAAAGCAACGAAAAGAAAAAAATATTGATTCTAACAAAGAAGCACTTTCGGATGAATTTGCAGATGTCATTATTGCTGTAAGCATGTTAGCCCACGATATGGGTGTTGATATCGAAGAAGCCTTAAAAAATAAGATAAAGAAAATCAATAAGAGATACGAGTAAATTTAATCTTCCTTCAAGAACTCTTCCATCCCAATCGTCATCTCTTTCTCGTCCTTGATCAGCCCGCGATGCTTCAGGTACTCACGCGCAAGGATGTAAAAGAATAATCCTAAACTCTTCTTGCCCTTATTGTTACAAGGGACAACTAAATCAAGATAATTGCTTTCATTATTCGTGTCACATAATGCAATGACCGTAGCCCCAGTACTCACGGCATCTCTCACCGCATCCTTGTCAGGCCACGGATCAGTAACAAGAATCACCTTCACCTCCAAGAAATCCTCCAGCTGCGGATTGGTCATCATGCCGGGATGATACCGTCCAGGATAGGTGCGAATGCCTGTCAACTCTGAAAACAATTTCATGGCCCTCCATCCATTTTCTCGCTTCCCAATCACTAGAATCTCCTCAGGTGAAAACTTGCTCAAGAAGGCACATGCAAGCTCAATACGCTTGTTGATGGCCTGCACATTCAAGACCGAGAGTCCATCCGGTCTCACCTTGTAGATGAAGGAACTCATGTACTCTGTCTTAAACTTCGTCCCAATATGCAAGCCAGCCTTCAGGTACACATCCAACGGCACGAGAAAATGCTCTTGTTGAACCGTCATAAAATGTGTTCACAGAACGAGCTTTATAAAGGTAACGCCAAAAAACAAGAAAAAGAAAAGGGAAGCACTTAGAAGTGCTTCTTGATGTTCTTGACAAAGTCTTCAGATTCCTTGCGCAGTCCCAACCCTAAGCCAATGCCCAATGCCAAGGCAATGCCGATGGCTAAAGATCCGATGATCAGCAGGAAGGTGTTCTCTAAGATGCCCACTTCCACACCAATCTGGCGCAGCGCAATGATCAGCACCATGATCACAATGACCCATTTCAGAATGGCGCCGCTTGCTTTGATGCCGCGCTGTTGGCTGAACTGCACTGTCTTCAGCTGCACATAGTTGGCCACGGCCAATCCAAACAAGAGCACAATGATAGCAATGATCACATTGGGCAACCAACCCACAAAGCTATCCAACAGCAAACTGAGCGTTCCCAAGTTGACCAGCGCAACCGCCTGTTGCAAGAACAAGATAATCACATACCATTTAAACAGCTCCCCCACAAATGCAGGAACATGGGTATGTCCTACCGCACGGGTGAGATGAGCCTTCCTCACATAGTCATCCACGCGTAATTTCTCCAACACGACGCGTAAGGCATGTCCTAAAATCACAGCCACAAAAACGCCGATGATCAGAACGATAAGAGCAGCCACAAGCGATGGTAATTGAGAAACAATTGCTGCCCAGATAGCCCCCAAGGGATTAGTAATAGCACGACTCGTTTCGTATAAAAATCCTGCCACTAGTCTTCACCTCCGTTTCATAAAGGAATAGTGTATCAACACATGTTCTACCATCCTTTAAATACTTTTACAACCATTCCCAAATGAGAACAGTTTTGTAACCACACAAGAATAAGAAAAGAAAAAATTACGCCACCTTCGAGGGCAGTGGCCGTTTGATCGTGATCGGCAACACATTGCTGTAGAATTCTTTCTTGGCAATTTCAAGCGGGCTAAATGTAAACCGCTTCAGCTCCTCCACAGTCACCGAGATAAGAATAGGAGCGCCCATCGCAATTTGCAATGCACGCGCACCAATGATGCGGGCCTCCTCATATTTGGTGAAGCGCATGATCACATACTCCCCAAGATCTTCCGGAGTGCCCCTGCATGGTGCTGGGCAAGCGTGAGCATCTGGTCAATCTCCTCCAGGCTCAGCTCCACGTCTCCGCCCTTCTGCAGCGCACATAACTGGCCATCCTCCATGCTGACCGCAGTCAGGCGTGCATCCATGCTGTTCTCTTCATTCGTCCTCGGATCCACCAGCAGATGAGTCCCAATCTTCAGCACCGTCACCGCAATCGGCAAGCACTGCATCGGCAATGTCTTGGTGGTGCGTTCATCATACTGCACCTTGCCTGTCTTGCTGTCATACTCAGGGAAGCGTGCATCTTTCAGTGCAGCCATCGCTGCCAGATGCGCAGCATCAAACAAGTTTCCCTCATCATTGATGGGATAGATGTCAATGAACATCACCCACACCTTCTCTCCTTCCCTGATGCACAGCTTCTTCAGGTCAACAGCTCCGCTCTCCCGAATTCCCCGATCCACCACGCGCGACAATTCAATAGAGTCAATGCTCGGCGGTCCTGTTTCAAAATCAGGATTGCTCAAAGGCAGTAATTCACAGCTGACAATGAGATTGCCCTGCTCAGGCGTGTCCGGATACGGCGTGTCCACATCCAGTTTTACGCCAGCGACCACTTCTGTCTTTCCAATCCGCACGCGTGCGCTGCCGTCTGCTGATTTGGGTGAAATCCCATACTCGACTGTGATCGGCTGTCGGTACGCATCTAAGGCGCGTCCATCCTCACGCAAATCCTTCGTGAGTAAATGCTCCACATGTTCCTTAATGATTCTGTGCATGGTGATAACTCTCCTTGAGTGCTTTCTTTTGCAGCTGGTACACCTGGAAGCAGGCCTTCTTGCCGAGTTCCAGCGCTGCGCGTAAATCGTCTCTGCTGATCTCCCCATCCATCTGAAGCAAGCTAAACGTCCCCGTTCTCGGCAGCACACCAACAGGAATGTCCACCGCCCCTTCAAGATCCTCTTCCTCTTTGGTCAGGTCAGCAACAACCTGTCCGTTGACCACACCGACGGAGACAGAGCTCACGAGATCCTTCATGGGAATGCCAGCATCTGCCAATGCAAGTGCAGCAGCGCACACTCCTGCGCATCGTGTCCCCGAATCAGTCTGCAGCAACTCCACAAAAACATCAATCACTGCATTCGGATACTGGTCCAAGTTCAACACCGGTGTGAGTGCCTTCCCAATAATCAAGCCAAGCTCCCGCGATCGTCTGCTCGGGCCTGGTTTCACGCGCTCCCCTGATCCAGAAAAGGCAAGCATGTTGTAATGACAGCGCAGCACGCCCTTCTCAGGATTCTGCAAGAACTTTGGGTGGAGCTCGCGCGGTCCATAGACAGCAGCCAACGCAACAGTCTTCCCAATGCGGAACATCGCGCTGCCATCTGCTCTGCTGATAATGCTGACCTTCGCGTCCATCTCACGAAGCTGGTTAGCAGCGCGCCCGTCAGGACGCCCGCTCTTCTTTCCTGTTTCTTTAGTCATTCTCTTCTTCATCGTGCTCACCGTTCCTCATAGCCGCGGTGCGGTCCGCTTCGTCGTAAGCGTTGGTCTCTCATTTCACGGCGTTCATGCATCATGCTGTCTCGGCCGCGTGGCGGGCCATACTCTCTTGAGCCATACTCTCTTCGCATCGGGCGCCGTCCTCGATCGCCGCGATAGCCTCCGCCATAGCCACCTCCACGATGGTAGCCTTCTCGATGATAGTCTCGGTGGTAGCCTTCTTCATGGTCATGGCGCGCATACAAATCCTCATCCTTCAAGGTATCCGGAGGAGGAAGAGGAATGCCCTTCATCCGTTCGTCCAAGAACTTGGCGACCGTATCTGTTAATCCCTCCTGGTGAGAATGCTTGTTGATGAACTCAAGAGCCTCCACTGCTGCCATCTCATTCTGCGGCTCGCCCTGAATCCACACCACGCCATTCTGTCCCACCACAATCCTGCACCCTGTCTTCTCCTTGATGATGGTGATCATGCTGGCTTCTCTGCCAATGATGCGCGGCACCTTGCTGCTGCTCACGCGAATGATTCTCCCGCTCCCCAAGCGTCGCAGTCCAGGTCCTCGCATCGTCAAATCAATCTTTCCCCGCGTCACATTGATGATCCGCGCCACAATCATATCGCCAAACGAGTAAATCTGGCTCAGATCCGCCCCTCGTTCCACAAAGTCCGTCGCATCCTTAATGCCCAGCATCGCGCTGCTCGGGCAATCAATGTCCACAAACCAGTTGGAAAAGGTCATGTCCACGATCTTCCCGATCACCACATCCCCCTTCTTGGGCGCGTATTTCCCGCGCAAGGGAATCACCTTCACCAAGCGTCCGTCCATGTTCACAATGCCAATCTGGCTGGCAATGATCTTCTCTCCCTCGCGGAAAGCGCCGCTGACCGGCAGGTAATCCATGCCCTCAGCAAGCTCCTCGCCAGGAATCACAATGTCCTTTTCTTTCACAAGTAATGTTCCCATAGGTTCACCTTCAGTCAATCACTTTCAATATTTTGCTTTCGACCTCTCCATGAGAGATCTTGTTCAGTTCGTTGAAGAGCTCATCCTGCAACCCAGCAGGAATCTCCACAACAGCAACCAAACTGCCATCATTCTGCCACTCGTCCTTGAGCAGCTTGTATTTCTTGAGCACCACATAACTGTGCCCTGCGTACTGCGCAGGAATCTTCACAGCGATTTCCCGTCGCTCAAACTTGATCGGGATAATCACGCGCACTTTCTTCAGCACATCCTCCACCTGTTCCTCAGCGCTCTTGTACTCATCGATGTGCACCCCTGCCTCCTCCATCGCCCGCGCAATGCGGTCCGGCGGATGCGGTAATCCTGTCTTGCTGTCCACTGCATTCCGGTGGATAAGGTTGATGATGCGCTTCATCTTCTCTTCGCGCTCCTGCGCCCGGTGTTTGGCAGTCAGCTGCACCTCTCCCTGCCTCACGATGAGCTCAGCCACTTTCCTCGGATCTGCCGTTCCGAAGTATTTCTGCAATTCTGTTGCGCTCGCGCGATCGCCCTTCTTCACGTCCTTGAAGATGTCATCTGTTGCCGCCACCTCATCAATCCCCACGCTCTTCCCTTTCTTGAACTCCAGGGCCTTGTCGCAGTCCACCAAAATCTCAAAGGTGTGGCCTTCTTTCTTGATCCGCGCAATCACTGCTCGATCGACATCTACCATGTTCACTTGCTGTATTTAGAAATCTCCTCACGCATAAAGCGGGTAAATTTCTTGTCCTTCTGTAAAATATAAGCACCGTCAATCCGTTCAACGCTGAATTCCTTGCCCAAGGCCTTCTTCAAGGAACCCACACCGAGGCGTGCAGCGTCATCAAGGCTCATGCTCTCCCTGTACTGCTTGTTCAGGATGTCCTTCACTATTTGATCACCTTCCCCTATGGCCGTGGCCTTGTACTCAAAGAAAATGCCAGTGGGATCCGTGACAAACAATTGTGGTTCCTTCGTCACGCCAATGAACAGAATGCTCACGCCAAAAGGCCGTGCTCCGCCCACCTGTGTGTACAGCTGCTTCAAGTTGCTGATGTCCTTCACCAAGCTCTCCGTGTCCATCGGTTCATTGTAGGTAATCCGATGCTGCTGCGCAACCACCTGCGCTCGCTCAATCAAAATTCTTCCATCACTCAAAATCCCCGATGCAGTAGCTCCAATGTGGTCATCCACCTGGAACACCTTTTCAAAACTTTTTCCTACCATCAGTTTCTCCACCAGCCGTTTGTCAGCAACAACCAGCACGCCATCCTTGAACACCACACCAACAGCAGTGGTTCCCTGCTTCACCGTCTTCTTCGCATACTCTACCTGTAAGAGTCGTCCATCCGGACTAAACATAATGCTTGTCCGGTCATAGCCCATCGCTTGATGGGTCATTTCATCTGGTTGCATGATTCTACTCCTCCCTCGCTTCTTGTACCTTATGAAGCATCCCCGAAACACGTGTGCTGCGCACAGCACTTCTTGTGTCTGCCACAGAGGTCATCATCAGTAATCCACTCTTCACCTCATCCACGTATGCTCGGTTCATGCGCACGATGCCTCCTGTTCCAGTGGTGTCCATCATCTGAAGGCCTGCCTTCCCATATCCTAACGCACCCAGAAAGTCCATCAGACCTCGGTGAATGCCGTGTCGTATCTGTGCAGCAGCCAACGGCTTCTGAGAAAACACAGCATAGTGTAAGTATCGTTGCTTTTCACGCAAACTGGGTAATAAAGGGCGAATGGTCGTCACCTTGTGCTTGTGTTGAGATAGGGCAAAACTGCCAGGAGAGAATTATCATCGTGTAGTCTCGTTCTTCTCTCGTCTCTGGAAGAAACTGCGTGCCTCTTTATAAAGCTTTCCCCGAAAAAGAGGATACCAAACAATACTCCAAACCAACAGCGCTCGTGACGTAACCAGAGCCAAATGCCGTTAAAATGACCTTGCTCCCCTCTCGAATGCTCCCCTCTCTCAAGGCCTCCGAGTGAGCGACCGCACAGGTAGCCGAGGACATATTGCCATACCTCTCAATGTTCACATAGATTTTCTCCATGGGAAGATCGTTGGCGTGTGCCACTGCTTTCAAAATCCGAAGATTCGCCTGATGCGGAATCACCAGATCAAGAGCATCATTCGTCCACCCCGTCTTCTCCTTGATCCGACGGACAGCAGAAGCCATGCTCTGCGTCGCAAACTTGAAGACTTGGTCCCCTTCACCCATACGCAGTTTGATCTCCTGATCTCGATGAATAGCCAGTAAGTTATCTCCATCCGTGTCACTCGTAGCATACGTCGCACGAACAGCGCCAGCCAACCGACCACGAAAATGTTCAGCAAGATAAGAGGAAGAAACAACAATGCTAGCGCCAGCACCATCGCCAAAGAGGAAGGCATTCGCATCCTCCATATCAACAATTTTAGTCAAGTGTTCCACTCCCACAGTTGCAAGAGCGCGAAGGGAATGTGCGCGAAGGAGTGCATCAGCGTTGCTCATAGCAACCAAATAGCCTGCACACGCAGCATTAAGGTCATATGCCCAAAACTCACGTCCTTGCGGCGAAATGCCTAGAAGATGTTGGATCTCGCAAGCAGTAGAGGGAAAGACACGCTCTGAAGTCACAGTTCCCACCACAATCCCATCAAGATCAGTCATCGGAACAGAGGATTGAACCAACGCCATCCGTACTGCCAGAGCACCCATCAGATGGGGTGTTTCGTGTTCACTCGCATAGCGCCGTTCATGAATACCAGAACGTTGGATAATCCACGCATCAGAACAGGTAACTTCCTTCTCGACCTTTCCCTGAGTATTTATTTTTTTCAACGTCTTCCCATCAAACGCAGCATTGGTAACGACATGCTGAGGAAGATGATGTCCAACGCCAACAACATAACTCACATCACTGCTCATAAGGGGTATCTTAGAAAATAAAGTTTATATGGTTTACGTTTCTTCACGATAAAAAGCGAACGCCTTCTTTCCGCTTCGTGAACTGCAACGCCTGCTGTGCTTCAGCACCAGTCATGCCTAACACACGCCCAAAGCTCTGCAAGTCTGAAGCGCTCCTCAATCCAAAGAGATCCTTTGCAAAACTGCACAGCACCATCCTCACCTGATACTTTCGACAGAACCGCACATTCTGCATCATCCTGCCCAACACCACAGCCCGCTGCTCACCCTGTGTATGCAAGATCGGATACAACCCAAACCCTATGGCCACATCGTGCTTCTTCGCCAAGGCCAGCAGCACCTGATGCAATCCAGAAGCGCGCCAGTGCAGGTGATCCTTCTTCATGGTCAGTTCAGGATTCATCAAGAGATCGAGATGCCCCTGCTGAAGGACCTTCTGGTATCTGTCTTCATTCCCGCCAACATGAACGCGAAGCTGTTTCGCCTCAAGAAAAGTCTGGAATCCAAGCTTCTTTACCCACGGATGGTTCTTGTCAACAGGAAACTGAACAATATCAATCATAGAGTTTCCATTTCTTAGGTCTTCTTAAATCTTGTTGAGAGACAATGGTGACTTTATGTCCACGTTCGCGTGCCTCCACAAGGCACACATCCAAGATCTCTGCATCCAAGTTTTCTCTGATTTTCCGTTCCGAATATCCTCTCCGCCGCAGTCTCCGTTTCAAGGTCTTCACATCACACGTCACCACAAAGCACTGATCCACATACTGTCTCGGAACGCAATGGCTCAAATGTCCATCAATCACCAAACCCTCGCCAAGCTTCCGTGCAGCAGTAATCAACCCAATCAAAAACCGTTCCACTCTCTTCTCCCGATAGGCATAACTCCCCATCTGACGATCGTAGGAAACATACAATCGCTCGCGATGCAAGATCTCATGCAGCGGCACATACCGCAACTTCTTGTGTGCTGCCAACTTCTTTGCAAATTGTGTCTTCCCACAACCAGGCGTTCCTGTTACGCAGAAGATAGGCGTCCGTTTTCTCATCACCTAGTATCCAATCACGGTCCCTTTAAAGGTTTTCCCGCGCAAGAGAGCACTCAAATTCTCCACGCTCCTTCCCACAATGAAGGTGGTAATCTTCGCTTCCTTGATAATGCCAACAGCGTGCTGGTCCAACACAAAATGCTGCCCAGGCATGTAATGCATCCTATTCACCATCCGCGAAAAATCATCAAAGCTAATCTGAGAAATAAACCGTGCGTCCTTATGCTTCTGAGGATCTCTAGTGTACAATCCCCTCACATTCGTCATGTTAATGAAGCGCGCACCAAAATGTCGGGCAATCTCCGCTGCAGTCCCATCACTAGTATTATTGTCTTCATAGCGCAGCGATCCACAAAAGATGATGTCGTGTCTTCTCAACAAACGCTCAATCTCCTTCAAGGTCGTCGGAATCGGATAGTGCTGCTTCTTCATGAAGAAGTTCGCCAAGAACTTCGCATTGATTCTGGTGATCGCAATCCCAGCATACGACTGAATGCGTTGTGGTAAATGTTCCTTCCGCAGGGCATCAATATAGAGGCGTGCAATCTTCCCTCCGCCTGCCACAACCACAAATTTCCTGTCCTTGAAGCTCATCAGCAATCTCTTGAACCTTCTCAAGAACGCCACATCAACAGCATCAGGAAACAGAATGCTTCCTCCAACGCTAATCACCTCGATCCGCATAACAAAACAGGAGAAGCAGAACTATAAAAAAGTAACGAAAAAAGAAAAAGAGGGCTTACGCCCACAAACCAATCGCTGTGCTCACCACACCAATAAGTAAGTGCAGCCAGTTGTCAGCAGCATTCAGCGCAAGCAAATCAACCAAAGCTGCGACGTTCACAAACCCGACAATAGCGACCAGCAAGTACACAATCCCAAAGACGATATTCGTGGTCTTCGCATGGATGCCGCCAGTTCCAAAGCCAGCCCATAACAGAATCAACCCCGTCAGCAGGTGCACCACATTGTGCACAGGATTCACGCCAAACCACAAGAGTGCATCACCAGTAAAGAAGCCAAAAAGGCCAACAAGCACAAGAACAACCCCTAAGATCTTTGCCCACATCACATTAGTCATGCAATCCCCTCCTTTTGGATGATAGAAAAGAGAAAATACCCAAGTATATAAGGTTTATCCTTCATCATTGTCATCAACCGTGAATAACGCATTGTCCTTCACGTCCCACAAGCCGATCCGCGCGCCAGCATCCAGCCATCCATGGGCATACGTGATCGCAGCAAACGCCCTCACGACATCTCCCTGCTCATGGAAGTGCTTCGCATCAGCAAGATAGCGCTGGATCATATCCAGAAAATCAGCGCGCGTGCCATCATGGATATCAAGGTTCTCGGGTGCCTGCTGTGCCTTCTGCAGCGCGGTTTCCGTCAGCTGTAAATAGCGGGCAAACGTGGTCTGAAGGTCTTGCTGCATAGCAACC
>CAYJXC010000012.1:0-10140 GCA_964374075.1 Candidatus Woesearchaeota archaeon | reverse complement strand
TTGCTTTATAAACTTTTTCCTATGTTGTTTCTCCTTGGTAACTACTTCTTTTTAGTGGGAAAATCATTCACCAGAGCATTTTTACGATAAATAATACCTCACTTTTTCTATAATTTCTTCACTGCTGAAGAGGGTGTTTCTCTGCTTTGATCTTGATAACACGTTAATTGGCGGGAATATGGCACAAGTGAAGGCGTATCAGATGGCCTTTCGGAAGCATGGACTGCAGCGTGTGCATGATCGAGCTCTCATTGAGAAGTTTGGGATCGTGGGAAGAGTGTTGGTGAAGCACTTGTATCCTTTTTTGACAGAGCGAGAGGTGACGACGATTGTGAAGGATCATGATGATTTTTTGGTGAAGAAAACATATCGATTGGTGAAACCTTTACCTGGTGTGGCGCGAGCATTGCGCTTGCTGAAACAGAGAGGATATGTGATGGCTGTGGTGTCGAATTCACGGCATCGCACCTTGTTTACGTTGATGAAGGCTGGCGGCATTGACCGGAGATGGTTTGCAGCGTGCATTGGGAACGATGATGTGTTGCATCCGAAGCCAGCAGCTGATGAGATTCACAAAGCGGAACATCTCACTCATTTGAAGGCGCAGTACATGATTGGCGATACGATCTATGATCTCTTAGCAGCGCGAAGGGTAGGTGTGAAGGCGATTGCCGTACTGACAGGACACCAGAAGCGAACATTGTTGAAGACGTATTCTCCGTATGCCCTCTTGAGGAGCGTTGCTGAGTTGCCAAAATTTTTGGAACGCGATATGAAGAAGACTTACATTCTCCTGAAGAACAAGAGGTAAAGAATGATCATGATAACCACTATTGCTATCAGCGTGTAGAACATCTGCTTGTCTGATGCCCAGCCAAATGGAAACGGACCAATGAGGATGATACCTGCGGATTTGACTTCTGCTTTTCCTGTTTTGGATGGTTTGGTTGCTTGAAGTAAGGATCCTATGAAGATAAGAATGATACCTACGAAGACTGCTATCGTGCCCAGCGTGATGAGACGTTCCATATAAAAGTATTTAAGCGTTTAATATCTTATAAATATTATGGGATTTGCTGATAGGGTGTATGCAGCTACGAAAAAGATACCACGCGGGAAGGTGAGCACGTATGGCGAAATAGCTCGAGCGTTGAGAACGAAGGGATATCGTGCGGTTGGGCAAGCGTTACATGTCAATCCCTACGCTCCATTCGTGCCGTGCCATCGTGTCATCTCTTCTTCTGGAAAGATTGGTGGATTTGCTTCTGGGGTGAAGAAAAAAATTCGCTTGTTACACGAAGAAGGTGTGAAGGTGAAAAGAAATCATATCAATCTGCAGGCATATTTCTTTGCATTGAAAAAAAGAAAGGGACACAAGGTCCCTTTGAACACAAAGATCAAGACTTAACGTCTCTTTCTTCGTGATGTGCTTCTGCGTCGACGCGAAGCTTTGACAGCTTTTCGTGAAGCAGAACGTCTTGCACGTTTCATGGTAACCTCCGTTGTTACACATTTGCATGTGCAACGTGATTATGTTACAACATTTTTCTTCAAGAATATTCTTGAAAATCTATGTTGTAATTACTATTTTGTAGTGCAACTATTCTATTTAAATGTTTCGCTTTGTTGTTGCAACAACTTTTTGTTGTAATGTTCATTTTTCTTCTTCTGCATGCATCGACACTGCATCGAAATGTTTAATTAGCACTACACCACTGCTGTGCACATGGAGAAAACGATACTTCCTGTGGAAGGGATGCACTGCGCAAGTTGTGTGTTCAAGATTGAGCGTGCACTGAAAAAGGTGAAGGGCGTGAAGAAGGTTGTGGTGAACTTTGCAAACCAGAAGGCGTATGTGGATCATGATGGTGCATCCATGAGTGATATGAAACGCGCCATTGAGAAGGCTGGCTATCGTGTGCGTGAGCAGCAGACACTAGCAGCCACCAAAGGCCTGAAAACAACTGTTTTAGCGGTTTCTGGGATGGGGAGCAGCCATTGCGAGGGGATTGTCAGCGCTTCCCTGAAGAAGATTCCTGGTGTGAACACTGTTGCCACGAGTTTATCCAAAGGAACAGCAACGGTCCAGCATGACCGCGGTGTACTCGTTGAACATCTGATCACGGCAGTGAAGCGCGCTGGATACGGCGCACAGGAAGCACAGGAAGACTCTCATGAAGATGTTCTTGAGCGTGAAGCACAGCACTGGAAATGGAAAACTCTTTTTTCCTTTCTTTTCACCTTGCCTGTGCTGTATGTGACGATGGGGCATCTGATGGGATTGCCACGGCTTCCCCTTTCTGATCCTTTCAACGTCGTCATGCAGTTCCTGTTGACAACATGTGTTGTTGGCTTGTGCTTTACCTTTTACCGCAATGGCTTCAAAGCTTTGCTGCTGAACTTCATGCCCACCATGGACAGCTTGATCGCGATTGGGACAGGAGCTGCGTATGTGTACAGCGTGGTGGTGAGTGTGATGCTGCTGCTTGGCAGGAGCGGATTTTCCGTGCACGACTTGTATTATGAAACAGCTGCCCTGCTGCTATCCTTTATTGTGCTGGGGAAATATTTGGAGGCTGTTGCGAAGGGACGATCAAGCGATGCCATCAAAAAGCTGATCAAGCTGCAACCGAAGACTGCGCTTGTCATCAAGAATGGCAAGGACGTTGAGATTCCGGTTGAGGAGGTGGTGGTGGGCGATCAGATCTTTGTGAAGCCAGGACAACGGATTCCTGTTGATGGCGTGATCCTTCGCGGAGAAAGCAGCGTCGATGAGAGCATGATGACCGGGGAGAGCATTCCTGTTGCGAAAACGAAGGGAAGCCAGGTGATAGGCGGGACCATTAACAAGACGGGCAGCTTTTTGTTTACTGCCACCAAGGTGGGAAAGGAGACGGTGCTGGCGCACATCATCCAGATGGTGGAGGAAGCGCAGGGCAGCAAAGCACCGATCCAGAAACTGGCTGACACGGTGTCGATGTATTTTGTTCCTGCCGTGGTGCTGGTGGGGATTATTGCGTTTGTGGTGTGGTGGCTGCTGGGCATGGGATTCACGTTTGCCTTGACGACCTTTATTGCAGTGCTGATCATTGCCTGCCCGTGCGCGCTGGGGTTGGCAACGCCAACAGCAGTGATGGTGGGAACGGGGAAAGGAGCGGAGATGGGGATTCTGATCAAGAACGCGGAAGCGCTGCAGGAGGCGCACCAGGTTGATGTCATTTTGTTTGACAAGACAGGAACCTTAACGAAGGGCGAGCCGCGCGTCACCGACATTTACACTGTGGGAAGGCATGACAAGAAGAAGGTCTTGCAGTTTGCTGCGATGGTGGAGACGAACAGCGAGCATCCGTTGGCGGATACGATTGTGCAGGAGGCGCGTGCGCAGGATATGCTCATTCCGAAGGTGACTGGCTTTCACAGCTCCACCGGCAAGGGGGTAGAGGGAGAGCACAAGAAAAGGAAGATTGTTCTTGGAACGCGCAGATTCATGGGAGAAAAGAAGATTGATATCACTGCAGTTGAACAGGAACTGGAGCGCTTCGAGCACGAGGGAAAAACAGCGGTGATTGTTGCGGTGGGAGGGAAGGTGGAGGGATTGATTGCTATCATGGACACGCTGAAGGAGCATGCGAAAGAGGCCTTGAATATGCTGTACGGCATGGGGATTGATGCGTACATGATTACCGGAGACAACAGGAGAACAGCAGAGGCAGTTGCGCGTGAGTTAGGGGTTCGCTCTGTGCTGAGCGAGGTGCTGCCTGAGGACAAGGTGAAGGAAGTGAAGCGGCTGCAGCAGGAAGGCAAGAAGGTGGCGTTTGTGGGTGATGGGATCAATGATGCTCCGTCGTTGACACAAGCGGACATTGGCCTTGCGATTGGGAGCGGGACTGATGTGGCGCTGGAAAGCGGGAATATTGTACTGGTGAAGGATGATTTAAGAGATGTGGTGAGGGCGATGCAGCTCAGCAGGTACAGCATGAGGAAGATCAAGCAGAACTTGTTTTGGGCGTTCTTCTACAATATCGTGGGGATTCCGATTGCTGCCGGCGTGCTGTATCCTTTCACAGGGTGGCTTTTGAATCCGGTGCTTGCTGGGGCTGCGATGGCCTTAAGCAGCGTGAGCGTTGTTGGCAATGCCCTCCTCATGAGGAAACAGCGCATCTGATTTCACTCTCTTTTCTAAGGGCGGCTGCGATGTGAAGTAGAGACAGAAGATTGGATCTTGATTCACATTTTTGTTTACGGCGAGAATAGCGTCATACTCATCCCTTCTTATATCTTCAGTAATTTGCATACAAGGATCATATTTGCTCTGCCCATTGTGAGTTGTTTGCTTCCACCTATGAGCACTTCTCAGCTGTTCAAAAAGATTTAGGGCTTTTGCGTAACGCATTGCATCTTCTTCTCTTGTAAATGACTTCCCAGGCTCGGCATAAGGTGAGTGAAGCTGCGGACAGGCATGGAGAATTTTCTGGTATGTACTATACACTTTTTCGTCAAGATTCTGGCAGGATGGCATAACCATAGAGGCGATCACATAGTGATGATTTCCGCTGTCTTGAAAGAAAATTATATGTCTCCATCCACTTGTGATGGTGAGAGGAATTTTTGGCATGTCTTTGGTTACCTTTTTTCTTCCTTGATTATGCCACGAAGGAAGTCTTCTAAACTCTTAGCGTCTCTGGATGTCTGCAATGCTACGCTTGCCTCCCTTGTAGGATCAGCCTGCTTCATGTTATCACCTTTTTGACTATCGTTCTTTCTGTATTCCCATGCGATCGTCATAATTTTCATATTATCCTGCTCTTTGATATCTAAAATTCTGTACTCTGGAATACTTGTTCCATTGGAAAGATGATCATCTCTTTTATATGGTGTCTGCTGCATTAAGTACAACAAACCGCCGGCAATCCCTGCTACTAGTACTGTTACTGTTTTGCACTGTTTCATCAATCTCTCTTCTTTTTCTTCTCTTTATAAGCTTTTTTCTATGTCACCACTTCTTAGGCATAAAGTTTATAAACTATGACTTTTGCGTATACCCTTATGAGAAACAGCCTAAAATTGATTATCTTGGGTCTTATTTTGGCTTTACGTCTTTTGAGTATTAGCCAGGATGTTCGTGCGTTTGGTTATGGGTATGGCATATACCCTGTGTATTACAACTCATATGGATATGGGGTATATAACTCTGCTGGACCGTACAGCTACCAGTTTGTGCCACAAAGCTTTTGGGGACGTTACTACAATCCTGGACTGTACTATTCGACATTGGATTATTCAACAAGAAATTCTTTATTATCTTACAGCCAGCGCAACCTGGGTATGACCTATGACATGATTTCTCGTCAGGGAATATACTACTAAGGCGGTTTCCTTATGAGATTCTCCCGGGTTTCTTCCACTCATCCTCTTCCTTCAGTGAAGGGAAACAGTCTTTTATCAATCGTGGGTGTGCCATCCTTGGCCCTCACTGCTCTCGTGACTGCCAGTTATCTTATTTCTACCGGTGTTCGTCATTACACTTTGGAGCAGAGGTTGCGCAAGGAATTGCTGCGTGAAACCTATCGGCTCGCTGATCGCGACGAAGATCATTTTGTGTCTCCTCGTGAGCTTTATGTTCTTGGCAAAGATCTTAGGGTTGTTGATGAAGGTGAAGCCATGCCCAGAGTTGATCTGCTGGGGCGCATTCGAGAAGCTCGTTTGGAAGCCTATTGCAACTATATCACTTCCCAAGGTGGTACGCTTTCTTCAGACTGTCGCGTTTATTTTTCTGATAAAGAGGAGATTTACTCTCTCCCGTAAATAATACCTTCATCACTTTATTTTTTTGATTATCTTTTCTATTTCCGTCATATTCAGTTCGCATGCTGCCACTGGCGTTTCTAATCCGAAGTTTTGCAAGACTTGTGGGTGAATCTCTCCAATGTAGGCAATCTCTTTGTTGTTGCAAGAGACACGAGCGACTCTACCGCGAATGAAGGAAGGATGTTCTGTTTCTTTGCAGGTTATCTTAAGACTGAGAGAAATGGCAAGTGCGTCGAGGATCTGTTTGATGTGTGTGAAGTTAGCATCGGTGTCGGCAAGAACAACGGCAAGATGCGCCGCTTCTTCCCCTGATTTTTTGAAGATGGTGCCTATCTCGAAGATGCGTTGGGGGTATTCGTTGTGTTTGTTAGTCTTGAGGACTTCGAGGAGGGATGGAATCACCCATGCTCTCAGTGTGTTGTATTCTGCACTTTTGGGATTGAGGATATCGATGCACTCGAGTATGGTATTCATCAGTGTTGTTTGGAGTTCTTTGTTGGTGAGATGATAGGTCGAGACTTCTGTAATGCCTAATCCGATGAGGATGTCCGCTATCTTGTTTTTGATTTTTTCAAAGGCATTTTCTTCAGCTATTGTTGCCACGCGAGGAATCTCTGGAGTGAACTTGTCGTAGCCGTAGGCTATCGCAATATCTTCGACTATATCGATAGGGTGGAGAATGTCTGTTCTGTAGGATGGACAGAGCACAGTTGTTCCTCTTAGCGTCATGCCCATGCGTTCGAGTAGTTTCTTTATTTCTTGAGATTTGAGATCGAGACCAAGATGTTTGTTGATTTCCCGTATATTGATGGATATTCTTTTTGGATTCATGCTGGGGAAATTGTTGACTTTGTATATCACTCCTCCGCGATCTGCAAGGTTGGAAACGATGATGTTTAACGCCTGTTCCACAGCCCGTTGGTCGGTACCTGTAATGTCTACAAAAAGATTTTTTGTTGTTGGTGCGATTTTTGTTTCTTCAGAATTGATAATGGGCGGCATGGAGAGCACCTGCCCTCTCTTATCTATCCAGATGGGAAATTCCTGCTGGTTTTCCAGGAGATAACCAAACTCTCGCCCCTTTGGATGCAATTCTAGAATTTGGTTGAGGGTGTAAGACTTCCTTGTATCCAGAGGTGTAAATGAAAAATCGCGCGGTTTTGTGGTGTAGATTAGGGGGAACGTGATCGCATCGAGATTGTGCATGCCGATCGCTACTTTCTTTCTGTTTCTGCCATGCGTAACAGTGAGCTTTTCCTGCATATCCATCACTGATTTGACTGTTGCATTATCCATTTTGATATTCTTAATCACTGCTGCTGCAACTGCAGGGCGAACCTTCTTTACTTTTTTGTCAACTGTGAAACGGTAGGATGATGGATTCACTTTGTATGCTCGCAATCCCGTTTTGACGTTGAGGAAGGACGATAAAGCACGTGCGAATCCTTCTTCTGTTAGCATATCTGGTCTGTTTGGGAACACCTCAACCGTAATTTCGTTTCCTTCAAACCCTTCCAACTGTGTTCCCAACATCGGAATACGCTCTTTCAACTGCTCATCTGAAACCTTTCTTCCGATCATACTCAGCAGATCATGCTTATTGAGTGTTATGGTGGGCATGTTACTTCATCCATACCTTCATTGTTTTCAATTGGTTGAGATCGTTCTTGTAGAGATCACGCAAGTCTTGGATTTCACAATAGTCCATGATAATTCTTCCAAGTCCGAGACCCCATGCTAAGACTGGTATTTCTTTGCCGAGCAGTGGTTTCACGACTTCAGGTCTAAAGATGCCTGCACCACCTAATTCTATCCATTTTTTTCTAGAGGTGTTATACACTTCGACTTCAACTGAATTATATGTATAAGGGAAGAATCCTGGTCTAAATCTTATTTTTTCAAATCCCATCTTCTTGAAGAATTCTTTGAGATAACCAAGCAAGTGAGTGAAGTCCACATTTTCATCCACCACAATCCCTTCGGTTTGATCGAATTCAAACAAGTGAGACCAATCGAGTGCTTCATTGCGGAAGACTCTACCGATCGCGAAGTATTTTGCAGGAAGATCTTTTTTCGTGAGCTGAGCAAGCGTCCGTGCTGAAAGAGAGGTGGTTTGGGTGCGGAGGACCAGATCTGTTGCTTTCTTCTGATCCCATCTGTATTGCCACCCTCTGCTCTTTGGCGTGCCTGCTTCATGTGCTTGCTTTATTTTCTTGGTTAACTCTTGTGAAGGTAATGTTCCCTGTCCTTGAACGTAGAAGGTGTCCTGCAGTTCACGCGCTGGATGGTCTTGAGGAACGAACAAGGCATCGAAATTCCAGAAGGTGGTGTCAAGCAGAGGGCCGGTCATTTCCTTGAAGCCCATGTCGAGCCAGATGCGTCTGACATATCCGATGGCTTGGTTAACAAAATGTCGCTTTGCAGGAGTAATCTGTGGAACATTAATGATCACATCGTATCTCCTGAAAGGTTTGGTTTTCCAGATAGTGGAATTGAGGATGGATGGTGTGAGTGCCTCAATGTATTCTCTCTTAAGATCTACTGTCAGTAATTTTTTTCCGAGATCAGTCAAGTTGATCGTTTTGATTTTGCGGATGTCGGTGCGGATGATTCTCTTTCTGTGCTTGAGTTCTTCATAGAGCTGCTTTTCGTGCGGAGAAAGTTTTGCGATGTCAACAGGAAGCTTGGCTAACAATTCAAGTTCTGGAAATTCTTGCGTGATGAGAGTCTCTGCTTCTGGTGTTCGTGTGATCTTGTCTTTGATGGTGATGAGATTTCTTTTCTTGAGAAGACCGAGGGCAATCGTGAGTTCATTGTTGTCCAGGTTGGCACGCTGTTGTATTTCTTTGATGGATAAGGGATGTTCAAGGACTTTGAGAAAGCGGTGCTCTGGCAGTCCTTCTTCTCTGTATTTCTTACCATTGTCATCTAAAGAGACGATTTCTTTGGTATTGCGGCTGATATGAAGAATCTTCTTGTTTTCGAGCCATTGGAGAGCACGAACAACTTCGACTTCTTGGAGCTTGGTGAGCTTTTGGATGTCTTGGACAGAGAGGTGGTCTTTGAGGATAGGAAGGACTGTTCTTTCTAGGGGATGTAAGGATTCGATAAGACGTTCCTCCTCTTTCATCACCTAAATGAGCATTGGAGAATTATTTAAAGGTTATTATAGGGTTTTCTCTCCTTATTCACCCTGCCATTGGGTATTAAACATTTTGACCATGGCCTTGGCGAAGAAGGGTGTGTTTACCCAGACTGCGGTGTCGTAACTTTCATGGACGCTCTTGTCATCAGACACTGCAAAGAGCATTTCCCTCTCATCAATGATCACAAACCTGCTGTTGAGGCTGTTCAATGATTTAATTTGCACCACATTCTTGATCTCGGACTTATTAATAATTTCTTCTGTCACAGGAGCTGCAATGCGAATCTTGACGCCCCGCTCATTCAACTTCCTGAAGACAGATTTATATCTTTTCGCTTTTCTCAAGAAACCGTCTTTCGTGGTTTGGATAATAACGGATTTTTCTGCGCGCTCGAGCATGGATTTGAGATGCGAGTACATATTATCACGTCCCTTCAGGGACCCTGTCAAGGAGTAGGGGTCTACCTTTTGAACGCCTGTCTTGAAGAGCACTTCCAATTCGGTGAAGATGGATTCTTTCTTGACATCTTCTAAGAATCCGATCTTGGACTGCGCATCATCGGTGATATGCTCTTTCATGCGGGAGATAATCTCTTCAGGCTTGATAGCAATGTACTTGATGGGCTTGCCGAGCTTCATCATGACAAAGCCTTTCTTCTCCAAGGATTCGAGAACATCGTAACTACGCGAGCGGGGGACATTGGAGATATCGGACAACTCTCCGGCGGTGGCCAAGCCACGCGATAGGAGCGAGGTCCAGATCTTGACCTCATAAATATTCAAATCGAATGCAGCTCTCAGCTTCTTGAGGAAATCTTCTTTCATCAACATGGTGTTTACCTTACCTATTGTTACCACTTTTAGATGGGTAATTTCTTTATAAAGCTTTCGGTATTTTAGTGATTAAATAGTAGTAAAGAAATGGTTTGTTATGCGCATGTCACAAAAAGAACATTTATAAACTATTAGTTATACCGTATAACTATGCTGGAATACATTACCAAACTCAAGGCTTGGGGAAACTCTTTAGGAGTGGTTGTGCCCAAAGAGCAGGCAGAAAAAGAAAAGTTAAAAACTGAACAAGAGATTAAAGTTATCATAACCCCCAAAAAAGTGCTAAAAGTAAAGGATATAGGGTGGGGCATATTAAACCCTCACCTCCTGAATTCTGATTGAAGGATACCCCC
>CAYJXC010000011.1:0-10196 GCA_964374075.1 Candidatus Woesearchaeota archaeon | reverse complement strand
TTTTTGAAGGGCTACAGGAAATCCTTAAAAGTACTTCAAGATCCTGAATAATTACTACGTAAGGTTAATCTTTTTAAGAGGACAAGGTATACAATGGCTTTGTAGACAGAACTTTCTATAAAGCCGATTAAGGAAGAATCTTTATATACTAAGAGATAATGCGTCTTGTTGTGGACTTACGACATGGTGAAATACACAAGAATCACGATCCACAAATGCCAGAACCATGAATCTTTACTGCCTTCACTGCGGCTCCCCAGTCTTGGAAACTGCATCCTCCTGCCAGACGTGTCACGCTCTCTTTACTGAGTCTCAATTCAATGAAATCCATACAAAGGATACCCAAGCCAAAGTTATTCCTCCATCCAGTCGACGCACACGCGATGATATGCTGCCCATCCTTACCCTCTCATCCGCATTGGTGATGGCATGTCTTTATTTAATTTACACGAATATGCGGAGAGCATCTGCACCAGCGCCGACTGCTGTTTCAACGACTGAAATTCGTGACATACATGGAAAAACCATTGATGAGTATGGCTATGCGCCTCAAGAAATCTCGTACTCACCATTGCGTCATCATCGCGGAGCCCTCGGAGGACTCTGTGGCAGCACCACGTCTGCACCTTGTTTCGCTCTGGCGTCGGAAGATTATGAAATCCGTTCTCGAACAACCGTTATGGAAGGCAGGCCTCTTGACGAGCAATCTATGTTCTTCTGGGAGAGATTACAGAGTCGTGTTTCAAGGGGGCAGATCAGCTACGATGAATTTATCCGTGCTGGGAAAGCTTGGCTCCAACACAGAGAGCCCCGCCCAGATTACACCATCGAGCAATCTATTTTCTTCTGCTCAGAGAATTGCCTTCGAACGTTCTGGAAAAATGCCGAGCTTCCTACTGATACTACTTTTGAACACAACATAGCTCACAAGTCAATTAAGCTTGAACACGCTGCATACTTCATTCCAGATAAAGTTGCTCTTTACCAGCAAGCAGCTACGACGAGTGAGAAATGTAAGACGTTACTAAACATACTGAGAGAAGAAGGATCCCGAGGTCATTTGGATGTAGAATGGGAAAATCAACCACTCCATGACCTCTTTGCTGCGCGGTTTTCAGTTGATAGAGAAGCGCTGTGGCAGATGGCGCGTTTTGGCGAAGAATGGCGTATGACCCGATCGTGCATAGCCACCTGCAATCCTGGCGCTCACAACACTGAATGCCTAATCACCCTTATTTCCAGCGAAGATCCATTTGCATTTAAGGTATACAAATACTACCAGCCACCACATGATCTTTCCAGTCTCGAAAAATTATTTTGGAAGTATATAAAGTTCGATATGATCCTCTATTTTAGAAGCCTCGATGTAGAGAGCGCATGGAAAGAGTGGCACTCGTGGAGTAACCTTTCAAAGAAAGCGGAAAGGCTAGAGGCTGAGTGGAAGAGAGCACAGAGAGATGCTCAGCAGTATAAAGTCCTTACATTTGAAGAAGTACTTCAAGAAGAGTATCATGCAGCAACAGTGGGCGATGCCCTTGAGTATGCTTGTTCAGGAAACTAGAGACAAGATCATGATTTCCATCATCATCTCCACCAAGAGTGAAACTGACCTTGCACGCTGTACAAAAAACATTGAAGAAACCATCGGTGTTCCCTACGAGCTCATCATCACCAAAAATGCCGAAGGTAAAATTCCTTTAACGCGTGTCTACAATGAGGGTGCTCTGCGAGCACGCTACGATATTCTCTGCTTTCTCCATGAAGATACAGAATTCAAACGAAAGCACTGGGGAAAGAAACTCGTTGATCTTCTCTCAGATTCATCCGTTGGCATCGTGGGTGTTGCAGGCTCAACCTATTTCCCAGAAAATGGCGCATGGGCATCTCCAGGTGTTCCCTTTCTCAAGGGAAAAATAATTCATATCTCCAAACATCTCGATGTTGACCAGCTGGATATTTTTTCAGAAGAAACAGGGGATATTGAAGTGGTCACCGTCGATGGAGTCTTTATCGGAACACGAAAAGACATGGTCCACGAGTGTCCCTTCGATGACACAATCTTTGACGGCTTTCACTTCTACGATGCTGATTTCTGCATTCGTGTGGCACAAAAGTACAAAGTCATCGTCACCACAGATATTCTCTTAAAGCATTACTCCCACGGCAAGCACGATGAAGCCTGGAATAAATATAAAGAACATTTTATCGAAAAGTACAAAGGTATTCTTCCCTTCACGAAACAACCCTTAAAACCCAATTGGAAAGACATAAAAACATGGCGGGTGCAGTACCTCCTCTATAAAAAAGATGGAAAACTCATGCCTCGGTAGCTTAATGAGTGGAGCATTGAAGAAAACTCTTCGCTCAAATCCTTGGTAAGGATAAGGTCGTGCGTGCAATTCGCACCCGAGGCTCTTCATCCTCATAGTATTGAAAAGTTTAAATATCTATCCCTCGCAATTCGTTGATATGGGAACACCTTTCGATTTTATCTTTTTTAACAAAGACTCGAATAGCAATAGCTTATGGAGAGGCAAACCAGTCTTCCCTGCGCATTTGCTCTCTGATTCTCAACGCGAGCTTGTTGAACGGACTGCACATATTTTTTCTACCGATCTCGAGGATAGAAATGGGTCTTTCTATCACAGGAAGAGGGATAGCCTATGTGCGTACCTCAAGAGAAGGGTTATTATCCCTGATGGTACGCTTTTTCCATCTGTAGGGGAAGAAAAGTTTTTCGTTTCGGACACCCCGCGCAGTCACTATAAAAAAACTCGAGTACCTCATCGATGGAGAATTGGAAGAATTAGAAGAATGGAAACAAGGGTTCATTCATCAAGGGAATGCGTGGTATATACCTCTCGAGGAAGATGTAAATATTTTACTCTTTTACAGCGGAAAGATGGTGAGTTTGCTAGATGGCAATAAAGTTCCCTTACTTGTTATAGGCTTATTGCGAAAACCAGAGGTAGATCATCCCCATTTTTGGCTTTTCCGTGCGAAGGAGGGTTATAGCGATCATTATGAAAAGTATTGTCCACAGACTGATCTTGATGCGCTCAAGCGTTTATCCAGGGATGTGGAAGAATTTCCTCTTGAACTTTTTTATGAAACATTATTAAATTTAAGAGGCATACAGATCAAAGCATCAGACCATATGAATGCTGCTCTTGGCATAGCCAGACGCGAAGAGAAGGATATAGTAATTGACGTCAACAAACTCAAAGAATATATGTATCTTGGAAATTTTTCACTAACGATGTATGCACATTTGCTGGTTCATGAACTCTATCATCATGTGGAATGGGCACTTGAAGATAGGATTGCAAATCTTTTTGAGGACAATCCACGATGGGATGTAACAAAGGGCAGAAGAGGGTGGCGGTGCCCCACCATTCATTACGTTAAATGGGGCGATGCGGATTACTTTTTTAATGAAGACAACTTTTATCATCCTCAATTCGCTGAGTTGTTGACTGCCCTAACCATGGCCAAACATCCAGAGATTGAAGGAGTGCTGTTCCCGCAGGTCAATTATCTCCGAGAACTTGCCGAGGGCCAAGGGTATCTGTTCAAAAATAAAGCCTTTAATAATGGAGATCTCAAAATCTAACGTTTCGTCCCTTCATTCTCATAGTAGTAAAGAAAGATTAATAAAACAAGGAAAGTCAGATCCAGAACGTGTTGTCACATGAGCACCGATCCCTATGAACATCGTGGTATTAATCTCTACCTCTTCACCAATGACATTGTTCCCGTAGACGTGGGTGGTCTAGAACGATCAGATTTCTCCCAACTGGGTTCGTGGCGCATACGTTGCGATGGCGAAATGAGAACATGCGGCTACATTCAACGCATTGCCGTCAAGGAGAACTTCATAGATGAGCATGGTGATTCATCACGGCTCTATATATTATTTGCCATGCTCTTTTCCACCACAGGCGAAGAAGTGCCTCTTCCCAAACGACAGCAAATCAACAACCATCTCCTCACCCTTGCCAAGAGTATCTCTGTCAATTTATCGCATGATAACGAAAAGGCAACAGCAGTGGTGCTGAATCCGCCGCAGTCCTTGCTCGAGGATTTGCTCAAGAAATAAAAACTCAGGAAAGCGTAAGAACACAATCTTTATATAATACCTTTCTTCTTTTGTCTTCATGAAAGCAAAAGAAGTGGCGATGACGATTGCACTCGCCGTTCTGGGTGCTCTCTTTGTTGGGTTATTGGTTGATGCTCTGTATGAAAGCCCAAAATATGAAGACTTCTGCGGAAGAGGACGTTATCCTGATGCACAACCAAAATATGTTGATCCTAGTTACATCTGCAACTATACAGCAACAGCACAAGAGCGGGAGCAGATTGATACCTGCTATCAGGATGAGGGCAATCCAGAATTTAATTACGATGAGAAAGGCTGTCAAACGTCATACAAGGAATGCAACTACTGCAACAAATACTTCAACGAAGCCAACAACATCTACAACAGGAATGTCTTCTATATGATCGCTCCCATCGGTGTCATCGCCATCATCGTTGGGTTGTTTTTAGGGTATGAAGTCGTGGGAACGGGATTGATGTTCAGTGGAATCTTATTGGTAGCTTACGCAACCATGCGCTATTTCTCAGATATGAGCAAGCTGATGAGAGTACTCGTCATTTTTGTTGAATTGGTCTTATTGATTTTGATTAGCATTAAAAAACTGAAGAAGTAATGAATGTTCTCACAGCAAACAAATGCCATAAAACTTAAATAGATGAGTTCTTCCCTCCAAAGAGCGATGCGATACTCATTTTATATAAGCCCAGAAGAGGGTCGAACTTTAAAAGAGGTCATTCTCGCACAATGGGGAAAAATGAAAGGTTTTGCTGCTGCAACGAGAATACACCCCACAATTCTATCGCGGATCGTTGGCGGAAAACTATGTATCAATCCAAATCAAGCAGCAACAATGTATAACCTTCTAAAAAAAGATGAAGTAAAATTTTTACAAGAATATCAAACCAATCCTCCCAATGAAAGAATGCATAAAAGAAAGAGGGAAAGATACTGGCACGAGGAAAAAGACCCACTATACCAGCAATACAGAAAATTTGAAAACATCTACCGCTCCTCTCCGGCCAGCACACAACAACAAATGATAGAAGATCTCGAACAACTCGCTAATAAGTATTTTTCAGCAATGGTAGGTGGCAGGAGAAAATAAGCATGACAGAACAAGAGCTTGCGTTTATCTATCAACAGCAAAAAGAGATTACACTGCTCAGCAATGCCTCAGCCTTGCTCAATTGGGATCAGCAAACCTACATGCCCAAAGAGAGTGTGCGCGATCGCGCCGAGCAGGTTGCCTTATTGGATAAACTTATTCATCAGCGCTTTACCGAGGAGAAATTCTTTGCTGCAGTGAAAAAACTCAAAGACGCAAAGCTCCCCTTTGACAAACAACGCATGATGAACATTCTCTACAAAGACATCAGCAACGCACGAAAATTACCGGACGCATTTGTTGAAGAACTCTCGCGCACCACTGCTCTCGCCCATACAGCTTGGGAAGAAGCCAGAGAGAAAAGCACGTTTGCACTCTTCCAACCGCATCTGGAAAAGATTGTTCACCTCAAGCAACGACAAGCAGGCTACATCAAGCTTCCCGGTCATCCCTACAACAGTTTGCTGGATGATTTCGAAGAGGGCATGACCGCAGAGAAGATCAAGCCTGCCTTTGAAGCATTGAAGAAAGGGATAGTGAAATTGTTGCAGCGCATCGAATCATCAAAGCGCTACCAGCAACAGCAGCCTCTCAACCTCACAGCAAAAATTCCTCACGAAGCGCAGATTGCTATCTGCAAAGAGGTGGCACAACGCATGGGGTTGCAAGACAGCAGCTCACGCATGGATCTCTCGATGCACCCCTTCACCACACGCATTGGTTCTGATGATGTGCGCATCACCACCAACGTTCGTGACAATCCGCTCTTTGCTTTCGAATCCACAGTTCATGAATCTGGTCATGCATTGTATGAAATACAAATGCCGAAGGAATATACCTACACCGTCATCAAAGATGCACCAAGTTACGGTTTGCACGAATCCCAGTCACGCTTCTGGGAAAACATGATCAGCAGGAACAAGCCTTTCTGGGTTTTCTACTTTCCCAAAGTCAAGAAGGCCTGGAGTCTGTCAGTGACGCAAGATCAATGGTATCGTGAGTTAAACAAGATTGCGCCGGGCATGATTCGCATTGAGTCTGATGAGATTCACTACGGATTGCATATCATTCTTCGCTTTGAGTTAGAACTGGGATTAATGGACGGGAGCATCACCGTGAAGGAACTTCCGCGACTGTGGAATGAAAAGATGAAAGAACTCTTTGGTGTTGCACCCAAGGATGACAAGGAAGGTGTCTTGCAGGATGTGCACTGGTCTGGCGGGGCAATAGGATATTTCCCAACCTACACCCTGGGGACTATCTATGCTGCGCAGTTATACAACACCATGAAAAAGCAACATCCCACCATCGAACAAGAGATCGCCAGAGGAAACTACACCATCATTCGCACCTGGCTCAAAGACAACGTGCACAACTATGGCTCCCTCTACGAAGCAGAGGACATCATCAAGAAGGCATGCGGCGAAGGCCTCAATCCGAACGTCTACACAAAGTATTTAACAGAGAAATACACTGCACTCTACGAGTGTTAGTCATGATACCAAACAACAAGAGAGGTCAAATCTATCTGGTCTCAGCATTGATTATTATTTTTATTCTCTATGTGATTCTCACCCCCTCCAACATCATCAAAGAAACAACAGAATCCTCCAACGTTGAGGAGATTGCCAAGAACTTTGATCGGGAAAGTGCAACCTTCCTCAATATCCTCATCGAAACAAACCAACCAGTCTACGATGCCTTCCTGAATTTCACCCTGCTTTTCACCTCCTATGCCAAGACAAAGAATCCTGATTTCGGCCTATTGTACACCTTCATCTACAACAACAAGCTCTATCTCGGCAATTATGCGCACGATCAGACCATCTTTACCATGGGAAACCAGCACACCACCATCAACGGGTGCCTTGCCGCTATTAAAACATCCTTCTCGACAGCAGGTCTCAATGTCAATGTTCCCAACGTCGCAATCTCGAATTACCAGCACTGCCTCAGGGAGCTCCCCCTCCAGGAAGGCTTCTCCAACACGATGGACATCACGATTCATGAGCTCGACACCGGCATGACCACCACCTTCACCACCGAACTTACCCCAAACAATCCTGATCTCATTATCATCTCCAAGGAAAAGAAGGGGAATGTGCGGAGAATCTACACCAAGGGTAAATTTATATAAGCAAACACGACAAAGAACATGATGCGCTCCAAAAGAGGGATGGCTGAGATTGTTTCCTGGATTCTCCTGATAGGATTATCCGTTGCCATTGCCACGATGGTGACCGTCTGGACCAAGCAGCAAGCAACAAAGACAACAGAATTCATCATTCAAGACGTGGAAGGGGACATTCAATGCGCAGACGTTTCTTTCAAAGCCTTCATTGTCACTCCGCCCTGTGATGATATCAACATCTCCAACACGGGCTACCACAAAATTGTCAAGGTGAGCGCACGCCACCAGTTTGGCACACAAGAATTCCAAGTGGATTTGCTGCCGCAAACCGATTCAAAAGTTTTAAATATCAATATCCCCTCCAAAGTAGACATCATTCCGATCATCCAATCATCAAAAGGACTGATCGGATGCGCTGATCGAAAACTGGTGATCACGTGTTAGCAAGAAAGGAGGTGTCGGAATCGTGGTTCTAACCAGAAAGGGTATTTCTCCCTTAGTGGCGACTGTTCTCTTAGTCAGCATTGTCGTGATCGTCGTGCTCATCATCACGCTCTGGGGAAAAGGGGTGCAAGAAGAACTCCAGAGGAAACAGGGAGGATTGGCCTTAGCGCAGGTGAGCTGCACAGGTGTGAACATTGATATCATTGACTCCACAGCCGATAGCGTGACTGTTGAAAACAGCGGGCAGAATGAGCTTGCCGGTGTGGTGGTGGTCGTGAAAGGCGATGGTGATGTCCAGTCGCAGCTCTTCATGCAAACCATCGAGCCTGGCAACTCCCGATCCTTCCCCTTCACAGGCATTCCTGGTGTGGGGAATGTCGAGGAAGTGTCCATCATCCCCGCAGTCGGCTTGGGGATTAACAGGCCCTGCACAGAACAAAAGAAAGAAATAGCATTGTCGTGAACAGATGAAACAAAAGAAAGGAGGTCTCAGAACCGTGGTTCTGGCCAAGAAAGGAATATCCCCACTGATTGCAACCGTCTTGTTGATCGGATTTACCGTGGCGCTTGCTGCTGTCTTGATGACCTGGGGATTGGACTATATTCGAGGCACCACACAGCAAGTGGGCAGTCAAACAGAAGAATACCTCAAGTGTTCTGATCTGAGCTTCGAAATCACCCAAGCGGACTGTACGACAGGTGACATTACTGTCCAGAACAATGGTGATACTGACATTTCTGGCGTCATTCTCAGGGTCTTTGTTGGTCCTGATGTCACTGTCGTGAGAGGAGCGGGTATTCCAGCGTTTGCAAATGCGCACTATGTCGCAACCATGACGGGTGCATCAAAGGTGGATGCCATTCCAGAAATCAAAAGCAGCACAGGAAGAAATATCACCTGCGAGAGTAACAGAAGAGAATTTGTGGTATCGTGTCCATAAAAAGTTAATTTATACTGTCAATAGAAACTTCCTTCTATGGAGGATAGAAACATTTATATATAAATACATTTATTAAACATAAATATATATCAAATGTATATAAAATGACACAAACAACGCGACTCGAGAAAAGGGAACAATGGAGACATTCTCCTACCTTAAATACTGTGCTTATGGTAGAGTCTGCCTTGAAAAAAGCTGGAGAAGTAGTGACGATAGCAGAATTGAAGAGAAGATTGCCTAAAAAGGTCATGCATCAGACACTCGTGCAGGTAGTGGATTATCTTCAGTTGAGCGGCAAGATTCTCATCAGTACAAAAGGGATTCTCTGGATATATGCGGAAAGAAAAGAGCTTGAAGCGATGATAAAAAGAGGAACTGAACTGTGAAGAAGCCAGTAAGAAGAAATGAGATATAAAAATGAGAAATAAAAAAGCAGATATTTGGATCTCAGTAGTATTATACATGGCGCTCGGCATTATTGTGATTGCATTGATCCTTGCAGCCAGTCTTCCCCTCATTGATCGGTTAAAGGACCGCAACACCGTCACAGAAACAAAGAAACTACTTCTCATAACGGATGAAACAATCAATATTGTCGCAAAGGAAGGTCCAGGAAGCCAGCGGGAGCTGGCTCCTCTCACTGTGAACAAAGGTCAACTCTTTATTGATGAGAAGAACGACACGATTGCATGGAAGATGAAAACATCAGCTCCTCTCATGGAATCCAATATTGTCATTAAGGAAGGTGTACTCTCCTTGCTTTTGATTTCAACACCAGTTAAGGATGAGTATCTCATGATCATCAGCATTTCCTATAAAGATAATATTAATATCACCTTAGTCTCTGACTATCAAAGCCCCTTTAGTGGTAAATACACTGCAGTCATTGCGCACACAGGAACCTATACAACCTTGCCATCAGGAGAAACTATCCCCATCATTGCAATGAGAATCTATTAGCTCCCAAAGACAGGCGCAAAAGAAAGTTTTTCTAGTCCTGGAATCTTTTGTCGTTCAATGAGAGCAAGATACAGAAGCGTATAGTAGGTTGTATTGACATACGTTGCAATGGCCATCAACAACATAAGTCCTATAATAATGAGAAGAATAGCTAAACCAAAGGGAACAACGCTGCCAACAAGAATCGTAAATCCCACAATAATCAGAAACAGCACCACCCATAGCGGTCCAGTTCCAATCTCATAAGCTGCTATTTCTGCCCATGCACGTGGAGCATTCTTTAATTCCTTCACAGATTCCGTAAAGCTTTTGTCAGTTATAATCATGCCAGGCAACACTAATCGTCCAGCAAGAGTTGCAAAATAAGAAACAAAAGATCCCAAGGCACGTCCTATAGGATTATTTCCTCTCCCTCTCGAAGCAGTAAGAAGGATCATCACTAAGGAAAAAACAACAACATCGCCCAGATTATGCCATGCTCGTCGAATGCCAGACATCACAGTCGTATCTTGT
>CAYJXC010000010.1:0-10260 GCA_964374075.1 Candidatus Woesearchaeota archaeon | reverse complement strand
ATTCTGGAGTTTATTCACTGCAAGGATGAAGGGAATGCTATCCGCAACTTCAATGTCTCTGTTGCTGTGACTGATCTGTTCATGAAGGCTGTGCAGGAGGATGAGGACTATGGGCTGATGGATCCAGTGACGAAGAAGGTTGTGAAGAAACTCAATGCACGCTATGTGTTTGATTCGATGGTCACGAGTGCGTGGCAGAATGGTGATCCTGGCATTTTGTTCCTTGACCGGATCAACAAAGACAATCCCACCCCAGAGGAAGGACCATTAGAAGCAACGAACCCCTGTGCAGAATTACCGCTCTTGGATTATGAAGCATGCACCCTGGGAAGCATTAACCTGGGCAACTTTGCCGAGGAGAAGAAGATTGATTGGAAGCGCTTGCAACGAGTGGTGTGGTTGGCTGTTCGCTTTTTGGACGATGTGATTGATGTGAACAAATATATCCTCCCGCAGATCAAGGGGATGGTGATGAAGAACAGAAAGATTGGCTTGGGGGTGATGGGTTTTGCTGATCTGCTGGTGAAGATGCGCATCCCCTATAACTCCACGGAAGGCGTTGCTGTCGGCGAAACGGTGATGAAGTTTATCCGCCAAGAGGCAGATGCCGCGTCCCAGCAGTTGGCTGAAGAGCGAGGACCGTTCTTGAACTGGGAGAAGAGTATTTACCATCGGAAGAGCCCTTTCTTTAAGGGAACACATCTCAAACTCAGAAATGCCACGCGCTTGAGCATTGCACCCACGGGAAGCATCAGCATGATTGCAGAGTGCTCCGCTGGTGTTGAACCGCTGTTTGCCTTGAGCTATATGAAACGGGTGATGGGCGGGAAAGAGTTTTTCTATGTGGACCAGAACTTCAAGGAAGCGCTGGATGAGCGCGGATTGAAGAGCGAGGAGATTATAGAAGACATTTTGAACCAGGCGAGCATCCAGCATCTTGACACCATTCCCAAGGATTTGAAAAGGGTGTTCGCGGTTGCCCATGACATCAGCCCGGAGTGGCATGTGAGGATGCAGGCTGCATTCCAGAAATATGTTGACAATGCCATATCGAAAACAGTCAATTTCCCGAATACTGCCACGATCAAGGATGTGGAGCAGGTGTACCTGATGGCGTGGAAGATGGGATGCAAGGGGATTACCTTGTACCGGGACCGCAGCAAACCAGAGCAAGTGATTCATCTACAGACAGGAAAACATTAACATCAGAAGGGGGGTTTGTATTATCATGGAAGAAGGACTTGTGCATGTGTACACGGGAACAGGGAAGGGCAAGACAACCTCCTCCTTGGGGTTAGCACTCAGAGCAGTTGGCCATAACTTGAAGGCGTGCATGATCCAGTTCCTGAAGAGCGGGGATACAGGAGAGCTGTTTGCCGTTGAGAAATATGTCCCGAACATCAAGATTATCCAATGCGGAAGAGAAGCGCTGGATGAGAAGCAGCTGAAGATCTTTGGCTTTGAGAAAGAACAAGAGAAGCAGCATGAGAACAAGCTGACTGAGGATGAGGTGTATGTGTTCCTGCCTGATGAAGAGGAGAAAGAAGCGTGCCGGAGAGGATTGGAGTTGGCAAAACGGGTGGTGATGAGCGGGGAATTTGATTTGGTGATTTTAGATGAGATCAATTGCACGTTAGACAAGAAGCTGATTGAGGTCAGAGAGGTGCTGGAGTTGATTAAACAGAAACCGAGACACGTGGAACTTGTCTTGACTGGGCGCGGAGCGCCGCAGGAACTGATGGACGTTGCTGATTACGTGTCTGAAATCAAACGCGTGAAACATCCCTATGACCGAGGGATTCTCGCGAGGAAGGGAATTGAATACTGAAATAAAAGATTTATTCAACAAAGTATTCTGGCTTTGATAATTCGACAATGTTCCTCTTCAAAAAGTCAAGAATTGTTTCTTCGCTTCTGAAGCCAATCAACTCATCCACTTGCTTGCCTTTGTGAAAGAAGATAATGTGTGGAATCGTCATAATGCTCAATTTGCTGAAAACCTCTTCGTTTCCCCTCATCTCGATTTCATAGAAGTCAATGTAGTCCTTGTCCTTGTAGAGACTGCTGATTTTCTTCATAATGGGGTGAAGCCTCTGACAGGGCTGGCAGTCTTTTCCAGAGAAATCCACCACCACCATCTTTTTCGACTTGAGGACCTTGTGATCGAAGTCCTTTTTGGTCAAGGATTCCATAGGACTGCTCCTCCTTTTTCCACTTTTTAAGCTTTTTTGTGATCGATGCTTTATTTCTTCACAAATTCCACGTTCGGCATATTCTTAAAATCCTCATCTCCTGTTAAGAATTTTGCATTATACCTCTTTGCTATACTATAGCTTATAGTGTCAGGAAGAGAAAAATTGCGATTCTTGATTTTGAAATCAGTGGCATTCTTAATGTCCTCTATGGTGACCGCAACCACAAAGGCATTGTATTCCTCTGCATATCCATCTGCTTTTTCTTTGCTCATTTCTTTTTTAAGAATATAATTTAATTTAGCAATATTGAATATTGTTGTGATCATGGGAACATTTTCAAATTTTTTATAGGAAGGATTACCCCGTATCACCTCGATAAAGGCATACGTGTCAAAGAAAAAGAGATCATTCGTCCCAGCATTCTCTGTCTGCTTCATGAAGCATCTCTTCCGTACTTTTCTTGAACTTGAAGGTTCCGAATGTTTTTCTTATGGCATTCGATCTTTTCACGAGAAGAATTTTTATGGTGTCTCCTGCTTTGAGACGCTCTTTCGAGACTACTTTTTTGGGTATCACAATCCCTAATGATCTTCCCCATTCTCTCACTTGTGATTCCATTTCTTCCATATGGTTAGATTAATATAATCTTATTATATAAACGTTGTGGTTTTTCATATGATACGTTCAAAGAAGATTTTTAAAGACAGGAATTTGCTTGTTTTTTATGACCTCCCCAAAAGACATTGGTAAGAAGAATGTGCTGCGCGATAAAGACCAGCCTGATCCTCAAGGATTGCCTGAGGTGCACGGCTATGACTTCAATCGGGGGGTGGATTGGGAGAGATTGATAGATCAATCTGCCTTCACAGGATTCCAGGCCACTCATCTTGCCAAGGCCATTGATTTGATTAATGTCATGAGAAGAGAGAAGTGCACCATCTTTTTAGGATATACCTCTAATCTTGTGAGCTCGGGCTTGAGGGATATTTTCCGTTACCTTGTTGAACATCGGTTTGTTGATGCTGTTGTCACGACTGCTGGCGGTGTGGAAGAGGACATCATCAAATGCTTGAAGCCTTTTTTGATGGGGGATTTCAGTGCTTCTGGCAAGGAGCTGAGGAAGCAAGGGATCAACCGCGCGGGGAACATTTTCATTCCCAACTCCCGCTATTGCGCCTTTGAAGAGTTTCTCGTTCCTCTGTTGAGAGAATTATATGTAGAACAACAGAAAACAGGAAGGATTATCTCTTCACGACAGTTTGCTCATCGATTAGGCAAAAAAATCAATGATCCTTCCTCCATTGCGTATTGGGCATCTCAACATAACATTCCTGTGTTTTGTCCTTCTTTGAGTGATGGATCGATAGGGGACATGGTGTATTTCTTTTCGTATGAACACCCTGATTTCAAGATTGATTGGGTGCAGGACATTCGAGAACTTAATGATCTTGCTATTACGGCAAAGAAGACTGGACTTATTATTCTCGGTGGAGGGGTAGTGAAACACCATATTTTGAATGCCAACATGATGAGGAATGGGGCAGATTATGTTGTGTATATCAATACGAGCCAAGAGTTTGATGGCAGCGATTCTGGTGCACGACCTGATGAGGCGGTATCGTGGGGAAAGATTTTGCCTGCTGCACGATCTGTAAAGGTAACGTGCGATGCAACGATTGCTTTTCCCTTGATTGTGGCAAAGACGTTTGCACAGGAACACCGCAAGAGAAAAGTGCAAGCACAGTCTTGAAGAGAGAAATCTTTATTAAGATTCTCGGTATGGGTTTCGAAGGGGGGTAGTATGCCAAGACTTATTGCTGTTGTGGGATTAACAGGATCAGGGAAAAGTGAAGTCGGTACTCTTCTTGAGCAGCAAGGATTTTCTAAGGTTCGCTTTGGTGATGTGACAATGGAGGTGCTACGGCAAAAAGGCTTAGTAGTAAATGAGGAAAACGAGCGCTATGTGCGTGAAGATTTGCGACGACAGTATGGCATGGCAGCTTATGCCACACTGAACACTGCTAAGATTCGGAGCGCTTTAAATGCTGACAAGGATGTGGTGGTTGATGGATTGTACAGCTGGGAAGAGTATAAAGTGCTTAAGCAAGAGTTCCCTGAGTTGGTAGTGCTTAGTGTCCATGCTTCGCCTCAAACTCGCTACCAGAGACTAGCAGCAAGAAAAGAACGGCCACTGACTGAGGAAGAAGCGCGGAGCAGAGATGTCAGCGAGATTGAGAACATCCAGAAGGGTGGTCCTATCAGCATGTCCGAGCACGTCCTTGTGAATGAGGGGAGTTTAGATGAACTGCGACGGGCAGTAAAGAAATTTCTTGGTGTACATGAACGGCATGATTGGGATGATTATTTTATGAATATTGCACGGGAAGTGGCCAATAGAGGAACTTGTGATCGTGGACGGAGCGGGGCAGTAATTGTCAAGAACAAAAGAATTCTTACTACTGGTTATGTGGGAAGCCCTGTTGGTTTACCGCATTGTGATGAGGTTGGGCATTTGATGACTGAAGTACAGAATGGGGATGGAAATAAGAGCCAACATTGCATTCGGACAACCCATGCGGAACAGAATGCATTGATCCAGGCTGCGCGATTTGGCATACCCGTGGAAGGAAGTACTCTGTACTGTAAGCTGGAACCCTGTCATGTGTGCGCTAAGATGATTATCAATGCCGGCATGAGGAGGGTAGTGTGTGAAAAGAGATACCACGCTGGTCAGCTCACGCGGCAGATGTTTCAAGATGCTGATGTTCAGTTAGATGTCATTCACGACGAGGTTGAGCAGTACAATAATCAGTAAAGGACAACTTGCTGCATGGTTGCATGAACCACGTCTTCCAGATTCTGTAAAGTATAGGGTTTGATGGCGAGATGGACGTCATCCAGCAGCATATTGGAGACTCTTATTTGGGGTATGTCATTGTTGTAGAACAGAATGACGGGGATTTTTAGCATTTCCGCTGCCCGTTCGATCTCTCGTCCAACACCATGGCTTGGAAAGGTAACATCAGCAACAAGGATATTGGCATGACTGAGCCATTCCATGTCCCTTTCGTAGACATTCGTGCCTTCCATTCTTCGTCGCTGGTCTTCTTTCTCTTTACAGTTTGGTTCGAGAAGATGTTCTGTCATGATCTGCCCATAGGTTCTCAGCACTGCTGCCATGCGCTGGGTTGCTTCGCTCTGTTGCTTCCGTACCTCTTCGTCATTTGTTGGATTGCTGATGGAGAATGAAAAATAGATGTGAGGCGGTGTTTTTGTGAGCAGAGGAGAGACAATACCCCAGATCTTATCTGTTAGTTCCCCTTCTGTGAAACGAATGCCTTGTTCCTCATTCATGCAGTTGATCATCTTCCACCTTCCTCCTCTGTCTGTTGCAGCGAGGGCAAGGAATTCCTCCCGCACACGCTGTTGGTAGTCAGGATTTTCTTCATGAATGTCAAGTTTCCTTCCTTCTTTCTTCATCGCTTCTGCTGAGACAGCTGGTGGAAGATCAAGGTAGATGATTTTGTCTGGAAAGGGATGTTGGAAGGGAGTTTCATGTTCGAAGCGGTGAAGCCAGGTGAGCATAGCTTCTCGGTCTGGACCAGGCTGGAGTCGTGCCGTTTGATAGGCAAAGTTAGAAATGGAGTATCGATCTGCGATGAAGAGATCAACTCTCCTCAGCATTCTCTCCATCCATGATTGTGCTTCATGCCTGTCGATGATAAACAAGAGTGAAGCAAGTTTTGGATCTACTTGACGTAACTCCCCATATTCCTTTGTATCGAGATAGCGATGGATTTCCTCGCCTGTGGGTGTGTCGTAGTTCGGGAAGCTTGTCTTTACGACGCGGTATCCTTCTTGGCGTGCACGGCTGTGGAGAAGATTTGTCTGTGTTTCCTTTCCTGTACCATCTCCACCTTCTATGACGACAAATGTTCCTCGTTTCATGGCTGTTTTCTCTTTTCGAGAAGTTTACGTAACTTTTGTTGAAGTTCAACACCTTCTCTATTTAGCTGTTCTCTTCCATCTTTTGTTTTCATCGTTAGTCCTACAGACCGATAGGTATCAAGATTTTCTACTTGTTCTGGTGTAAGATTCAGTGCTTGTGCAAGAAGAGGAAGTTCGAGAGCAGTAAAGGGGATGGCGTTGATATGATAATCCTGCAATGCTTGCATGGTTGTGGGTGCGAGGGCTGTGAGGAATTTTGCGTAGATTCGTGCGAGATCGTGAGTTTCTTTTTGTGTATGACCTTCCAACCGCAATCCCAAGAAATGCATCCAGTTATGAAGATCACCTGTACGCCAGTTGAAGGTGTAGTAACCAACACCTTTGACATTGCGAATATCTTCTTCTGCAACATGGTAACTGCGAAGCGTTTCGATGAGCGTCTTTTGTCGAGCAAATGATTCTTGCAACGATTGCATGACTGCTGGTTTGAGTTCTTCATCAAGCTCATCACCACGCCCTTGTCTATTTTTTCTGTCTTGATAGCGCAGCTGATCAGATGATGGAAGGAAGACTTCGCTGCCGAGAAGCGTCTCTCCCATGAAACAGTGGTGATCAAGTGTGCGGTGTCTGCCTGCTTGGCGCGGATCCACAAACACCGGCACTTTTCCTTCCACAGCGAGCTCTGCATGTTCGGATGGCGTGGTGTGGCGGTGGCGGATCAGATAGCGAATGAGATGTTTGTCTTCAAGTACACGCCTCGTGCCAGCACCATAACTTACCCGAGCACTTTCTACTGGGCTGTTGTCATCACCCATATAATCTACTGCTTGGACTGCTCCATGATCGTGATAAGGAATCCTCTCGAAGAGAAGTGCTTCAAGCTCTGGAGTCGTGCTGCGACGCGTTTGTTGTGGTTTCCATGATGGGGGCAGCGGTGTGGAATCAATCACCTCTTCATCACGCGGCATGGTAAGGGTTAAGGGTTTGCCTGAGGTGAAGAGAGCTTGTGTTGCTTCTGGTGCTACAGCATAAGCAGCTTCCTTCAAGAGATCAATATACGTCACTATAAGATCATCGTCTCTCCTTGCTCGTAATGCTTTTTTCTTCTTCATAAGATCAACAAGTGCATAGAGATCAATCTTCCAGAAAAACTTTGTGTCGTTGTTCAGTTCGAGGGGGATGCGGGCGAGTTCTCTAGTCAAATCAATACCCTGGCTTACTAATTGCGCGTATGCTGCATAATTCTGCTTGCGTACATCGGCAATCAGTTCTTGCGCCTGTTTGGCATGCTCTATCGCTTTTTGGTGATCGAGGCCATGCATGCGTGCAGCGAGATATTCTGCAGTGGGAAGGAAGGAGCTCTCAATCATAATAGAGTATCTTCCTGAGTATTCATTCGTGCTGGCAGCAGCCTCATACACGAGATGGAGTGCTACGGCAAGAGGTGCTTGGATTTGGAATTTCAGTTGAGCGGATTTGAAGGGCTGATCGATTCTTTTGAAACGCAGATAGGAGAAAAAATCATGAAGGTCGAGGTGCCTTGAAAAGACGGATCTTCCATGACCTGCTGTGGCAACACGCTCCACCATAGCATCTCCGCCCATGTAATCCACTAACGTGATGTGTCCTTCACCGGCTATAAATTCTTTTTGAAAGAGGAGACTTTCTGCAGCAGGGACAACTAAGCGCTTGGTGGTAGAAATTCCATACGGGTTCTCCTTCTGTTGTTGCTCAGTCATTTCAGAATCCCCCTTTGGTGTGCTAACCGTCTCTTTCCCTATATAAACGCTTCTCTTCTTCTCTCGATCCATCCTTTCGTCTCATGAAAGTAAGGATTTTTCGTGTTTGTATTGCTTGGCAGCCTGCATAAATCCAAGAAAGAGGGGTGAGGGATCTTCCAAGCGAGATTTAAATTCTGGGTGCGCTTGCGTGCTTACATGGAACCTGTGGTTCAGCTCAACAAACTCCATCAATTTTGTACCATCGTTTCTTTCGTGATATCCAGAGAAGATCATGCCATTCCTTTCCAGCAGGTCAATGTATTGTGGATTCTGTTCATAGCGATGACGATGTCTCTCCAAAATGGTGTTGTGAAGGGGTGTTTTTCCGAGGCGGAAGGTCTCTCCATTCTGTATCAGATACTGCACACGAGAGGCATCGCGTGTCAACCGTCCTGTTGAGGTGTATAGATCATGCACGTACGTATTGGGTTTGAGGGTAGCTGCATAGGCTCCTAATCGTAGCGTACCACTGATTTCAGTAATACCATGCTGTTCAGGAAGCATGTCAATCACCGGATGGGGAGTTTCTGCGTGAATCTCGGTCGAGTTTGCATCTTGGAGGTTGCAGATATGACGCGCAAATTCAATCACTGCCAGTTGCATTCCGTAACACAACCCGAGGAATGGAATGTTCTGTTCACGTGCATACTGAATGGCTCTGATTTTTCCTTCAACACCTACGGAACCAAACCCACCAGGCACCACCATCCCATCATACGATGCGAGCTTCTTCACTTCCTGTTCATTCTCCTCCAAGGTCTTTGAGTCTATCCAGGTAATCTTGACTCCCACTCCGCTCTGTGCTGCAGCGTGATGCAAGGCTTCATTGACGGAAATGTAGGAGTCTGTTAACATGTAATCACCGATGTCCATATACTTTCCTACCATTGCAATGTGGACGCGTTCTGGCGGATTATCCAATACACTTACTAATCGTTGCCACGCACTCCAGTCTGGCTGCTTGCGCGGTTCGAGCTGAAGCTTCCTCAAGATTTTCTCTCCGAGTTTTTCTTTTTCAAAGTTCAGAGGAATGGAGTAGATGGTGTTCTTGATGTCCGGAGCTGAGATGACGTGATCAGAGTCTATGTTGGCATAGGTCTCTATCTTCTTTTTGCGGACTGCATCGAGTGGACGCTTGGCGCGGCAGAGAATAAAATCTGGAAAGATACCGTGTTCTGTCAGGAGTTTGATAGCCATCTGCGTCGGTTTTGTCTTCATTTCTTCCATGTGGTCTGGAATAGGAAGATAGGTGACGAGAAGGTAGAGGACATTCTCCTTCCCCAGTTCACGCTCTACACTTTTTGCTGCAAACAGGAAGGGAATGTTTTCATAATCACCCACTGTCCCTCCAACTTCAACGAGTGCAATGTCGTGACCTTCTGCTGCATCTTTGATTCTTCTTTTTATTTCTTCTGGCACGTGAGGGATGAATTGGACAGTCTTGCCGAGGTACCCACCCTTCGTCTCCCGATCGATAATCGCTTTATAGATCTGACCAGAGGTCATGCAGTTCTTCTTGGGAATGTCTTTGTTGAGGAAACGCTCATAGTTACCCAGATCTTGGTCAATCTCCCCGCCATCATCGGTGACCCAGACTTCACCGTGCTCTGTTGGTCTTAAGGTCGAAGCAGAGGCATTGAGATAGGGATCAATCTTGATAGCAGTTACGTTGAAACCATATTCCTGGAGAATTTTTCCTATTGATGATGTTGCCACCCCTTTGCCGACGCCAGAAATGACCCCGCCGCAGATGATGATGTACTTCGTTTGTGAGCCCCCACCTTCTCCAGTAATGTGCATTATCTACAGAGGATGGAAGTGCTATTAATACTTTTCTTTGATGGAAGATAGAGGTTATACTCGGTCTCTTGTGTGATACACTTGCATAACTTTTGGGGTTTTGTAGAGAAGACCACTTCTATCGCGATTGAGATATCCTTTTTCGACCAGAGCATCAATAATTACATGGAGACCTTCACTATACTGCGTCGTACGTCCGTTACTGGAAGGAGCTTCTTCAAAGTGAAAGACTCTTTCTGGCCAACGATGTTTCTGCACCATCCATTCTTGGGTCAGGTATAAGACGTGATGGAAGGATTCTTCTCTGGTGGGGTCATCACCAGGATTGCTGAATGCATATGTTATAAGAGATTTGAGAATATCTTCTTCTCTTTGAGTTAAGACTTCTGTTCTAGGAGTTAATGCTTCTGCTGTCATGTCTCTACCCTCAGAACGATTGCAAGGTTGATGAGATGATGTTTATAAAGTTATTCTTTAAAGTGAGTTTGTCGGATAATTAATAAGTAGGTTGTTGTTTCAACCTAACTGAGGTGTTA
>CAYJXC010000009.1:0-10364 GCA_964374075.1 Candidatus Woesearchaeota archaeon | reverse complement strand
TCCTAGTTGCTCCTCCCTATGTTGGGGGGAGGAGGCATGCAGGATGGGAAGGAAGCTGCCAAACTCAATGTGCAGATTCATGCCATCAATGGAGATCATGATGCTACCTTTACTGCCGATGATTACCGGGAATTCCTTGCTTTGCAGGGAATAAAGATGATCTACAATCGTCTGCATGGGGCGCTCAAATTGGAGTGGGCGGAGACGCCCACCGAGGCGTTTCAAAGGAAGTTACGACCAGAATGTTTATTGGGGATGATGTTCAGATGAAGGTGCGAAATAATAATAGGACTCCACATACAGATCCGTTTGTAGAAAGCCTTATATACAACTTCTTACTCTTCTTATAAGTAAGAATTAAGGTGAATACCATGCTTTTAGAAATGAAAACCACCAAAATAACTGGCAAGGGACAGATTGCTATCCCAAAAGATATGAGAGAGAAAGAGGGGTTCAAAGAAGGAACTAAAGTTGCGCTCTTGGCGTTTGAAGATCGCATCGAATTACGCCCCTTAGCACAACTGAATGAGAGGATGTTTACTGTGTTAGCAAGCGAGAAGGCTTTAGCAAAGGATTGGCTCAGTAAAGAGGATGACGAAGCGTGGGAGAATTTGTAAAGGGGGATGTTGTTGTTCTCCCCTTTCCGTTTTCTGATTTGAGTGCGAATAAGAAGAGACCAGCCTTAGTCATGGCGGCGCTAAGCGGTGATGATCTTGTTTGCTGCCAGATTACGAGTGAAGAGCGATTCGATCAGTATTCTCTTCGGTTGCATCCTTCTGATTTTGAACAAGGAAAACTTCGCCAGTTAAGCATGATCAGACCCAATAAACTGTTTACTGCAGATCGTTCTCTTCTTCTCTACAAAATTGGTTCTCTCAACAAGAAAAAACTGAAGGATGTTGAAGATGCTCTTGTCAGGATTTTTACATCGTAGAATTCTTGATACTTTTTGACGCATAGGTTTAAATAGATTTGATGATTCTTTTTTTTATGATTGTGACGGAAAAAGAGGCTGAGGCATTTCTTGAAGCACTGGGGTTTCCCGTGATCACACGGATGTATTGCCGAAGTGTTGCTGAGTGTGAGCGTGCCGCGCGAACGATGGGGTATCCTCTTGCCATGAAGATTGTTTCACCCACCATTGTGCACAAGAGTGATATTGGTGGGGTCGCGTTAGATTTGGTAAATCCCAGTATGGTGAAGAAGCATTTCTTGCGCATGAGAAAGATCAGAGGATTTGTTGGTGTGATGATCCAGGAGTTTGTGACTGGAGAATTTTTACTCTTGGGGTTGAAGAAGGACGCCACGTTTGGACACACGGTGGCTGTGGGAAGCGGAGGCATTTACACTGAGATCTTGCAGGATGTGAGTTTCCGCGTGTGCCCGATTGCGATGAGAGATGCTCTGGAGATGCTGCAGGAGTTAAAAATCTATCCTATGCTGAAAGGCGTGAGAGGGGGGAAGGATGTGCGGAAGAAGGTTGCCACGCTCGTGCTGAAATTATCTGAGCTTGCTGCGCAGTATCCGATGATCACAGAACTTGACATTAATCCCTTGATTGTGCATGATGATCGTGTGATTGTTGCTGATGCACGGTTGGTTGTTGAGGAGCAGTTACGTCGCGCGTAGTTCTTGTTTGAATATATTACAGAATTTGATAAAGTCGTCCTTGTGAACGTTGGCGCCACACGCCATTTGATGACCACCACCATAGCCCCTGACGTGGAGGAGTGCTTTTTTGAGAATAGGCAAAATGGGTTCCTTTCGTGAGCGGAGGGAGATGCGGTACTCATTCTCTTTCAACCGGGCAATGATGAAGACATCGTGATTGGTTAAACGATAGAGGAGTTCGTTGCTGAGCATGCTGGTGTAGCTTGTCTTGGTCGAGGGGTAGGTGAAGACAAAGGGATCGCCAGGCTCATCAGAGGCCATGGCTTTCTTGCACAGCGGCTGGTAATCCTTGTTGACTTTCTCGTAACGCTGCCAGAGGTATTTTCCTTCCTTGGTGGTTTGGTGAAGAATCTGGAGCGGGGTGTTGATCTTTTCCAGTGCGTCGAGAGACTTCTTGACGTCCTTGGACTGGCCTTTCAGGATGAAGGTGAAGAGCCTGATCAAGATGCCGAATTCAGAGTCGAAGATCACTTCTGGCGGCGTCTTCTTGTTGCTGAGGAGCTTCTTGTAGGGAAATTTTGTGATGAAGGGCGGCATGTACCAATCACCAATGATACCGATCATCGCAATCCACATGTTCTTTTTGGCTACTTGATACGCCCAGTAGGATGTGGAGCGATTGTCTGTCTTGTCGAGGACCATCGGATTGTAATAGTGGACGTTGAAGCGCTCGACTGGTTCGTGATGATCGAGCCAGATGGCAGGAACTGTGATGTGGTCAAACACCTTTTGCGGGACGATGGCGCGATCGAGAATGAATATGGTATCTGGGTTAACCTCTTGGATCTTTCGTAGGTACATACTTTCATCGAGCAGAGAGACCTTCAAGGGAACAATGCTGCCACGGCTGATTGTTTTCTTGAGGGTGAGTGCAGCGGCCAAGCCGTCGGGATCGTCATCAAAGAAGAAGAGCGGGTTTTTTGCTTTTTTGAGAAAGGTGCGGATTTCTTGGATCTGCTCTTTGGTCAGCATAGGGAGGGAGAAGGTTACATCTTTATAAAGTTATATTCTTCTTGAAGAAGGATGGTGTGGGAAACCTTGAGTATGGGACAGAAGATAGGATTATATGTTTTTATTGTTTTGGCATTCTTTATCTTTGCGGTGTTGTCACGCCTACGGTTCTTCGGACGAACCGTTCTTTCTTTGCCCTATCGGATTCTCATTGCGGTGCTGTTTCCGGTGATCTTTGTGCTGCTGTTTGTTATTGGAGCGTTTCTTGTAGGATTCGTATTTCTTCTCATTCTTGCATTACTCGTTTTCACACTATTGAGCGGAAGAAAAATGCACATAAAAAGAATACGATTGTAACTTATTAAACGTATTGACGACGTGTTTTATTACCACGACCAGTTCGAGCACCTGCTTCATCATCACTTGCACCGAGTCCTGGTTTGGTTCCTCTCTTCTTTCTGTAGTAAGCTTCTGTTCCTCTCAATATTGGCATCTTGTAAACCTCCCTTGAGTATAACTTCAACTCCTTGTGAGTGGTTGAGGTTTATAAATGTTTGTGTGCTGTGTTGCATAGATTGTTCCTTCCTGCGCGGAGCAAGGTTTTTAAGCAAACAGCAACCTTGAGGTTGTCAAGAGGTTGAAAAAAGAGATGATTAACCCAGGTCTTCTTACCAAGCGCATCCATGCGAATTTGCTCTGCCGGTTTGATGAGTTCTGGACGTTCAAGATTGATATTGTGATTTCGGTGCTGAACACGATCTTGGAGGTCGCGATGTGGTACTTCATGGCACAGATTATCGATCCTGCTTCGCTGGGATATGAGGGGGTGGGGTATCTGCCCTTTATCTTAGTAGGTAGCGTGGCCATCTTCTTTGTGGACAGCGTGTACACTAACTTCACGGAGATGTTTCGCGTGCATCATGACACCGGCTTGTTTAAGCTGGCGTACCTGAGCAATATGGGCATCATTGAGTATTTTTTGATTAATTTTTTGGTGAGCATTGTGTTTGATTTGCTTACGGTGTTTTTGCCGATGGTGGTGATGTATACGATTTTAGTGAATCTGACTGGCGCAACCTCTGCCTTGTACTTTGGCTTTTGGAATGTGGCAACCTTGTTGATTGCCTTGGTCATTTTCATTATTGGGAATTTGGGATTTCAGCTCATGACTGTGGGTAGCACACTCTTTTTGAAACAGGGAGATCCTGTCACGTTCTTCATGGAACAATTTAATCGATTATTTTCCGGACAGCTGTTTCCGATTGCATTCTTGCCGAGGTTCTTGGCATTCTTGCCGAAGATCTTGCCTGCTGCGTACATCATCCTGATCTGGAGGGAAACGCTGTTCAAGAACAAGATCTTGTTTGAAGGATCTACGCTGAGCTTGATTGTGATTGGACTGCTTGTGAACGTGGTGATCTTCTGCATCGGGTTGTATGTGTTTTACTATGGTGTCAGGAGAGCGAAGCGTGAGGGCAGGTGGTTCTAATGGACATCGTCAATGTGAAGAATGTCTGCAAGGACTACTACCAGTACCGCGTGTTCGTGAGGGGAAAATTGTTGACCCAGGCGTTGAAGAACGTCTCGTTTACCGTGAAGAAGGGGGATTTCTTCGGGCTCTTGGGAAAGAATGGTGCTGGAAAAAGCACACTGCTGAAGATTCTCACAACGAATCTTGAGAAGAGTGGTGGCAAGGTGTATGTCAACGGCTATGACATGGACAAGGACGAAAACAAGATCAAGGAGAGTATCTCGTGGATGTTCGGGGTGGATTATGATGGGGTTGGATGGAGTTCGGTGGAGAAGAATCTGCTGCTGGCTGCGTCATTTCTTGGACTGAAGAAGGGAGAGGCTGAGGAACGCGTGAAGGAGTTGTTGCACCAGTTTGGATTGTACAAGCACCGGAAGCTGGATGTGTGGAGGATGAGCACGGGGATGCAAGGACGGTATAGTTTGTGCGTGGCGATGCTGAAGAATCCTGAGGTGCTGTTCTTGGATGAACCGTTGTTAGGGTTGGATTTTGAGGCGAAGGAGCAGCTGCGAGGGCTGTTGAAAACCTTGAATGAGGATGGCACTACGATTATCTATACGGACCAGCAGCTGCAGGAGGTGGAGAAGCTGTGCAAGAATGTGGTGGTGATTGACCAGGGATCAAAGGTGTATGAGGGATCGATGTCTCGATTAAAGGAGATGTATCGAGATGCTGATGTGGTGGAATTGCGGTGTAGATCACTTTCTATTCTTCCCTTATTGCGGGAGCTGAAAAAGAAATTCTCTTTTATTACTGACTATGAATTGGTGGAGAGCAAAGACAACATTCATGAGGTGAAATTGTTTACGTCTGTGGATGGAGCAGAGGTGTTGATGAAGATTGGGAATTTCCTGCACCAGAAACGCGTGATGGTGGAGAAACTGAATGCAGGCACGTTGGGTTTGGAGGATGTGTTCATCAAGTTCTTGCAGAAAGACAAGCATCGTGAGAAAGCAAAACAGTTATTGAATTATCAGAAGACTGGTGAGAAGCCCTCGAAAGAGGATATGAGATACCTTCACGATAAGCACCCCCTCGTGCGGGGGGCGGCGTGCCGCGCATTTGCTGATTATCACCATGTGGAGCGTGTTTTGAAGGATATGCTCTCGTTGACGAAAGAGATGAAGATTGAATCATTGCGTATCATTGGAGATCGCAAATTGAAACATCTTGCAGAACACATCAAGAAAGAGATAAGAGCAAAAGACGAGGACCTGCATCTGCACATTGCACTGGCGATGGGGAAGATTGGCGATGTGAATGTGGTGGATACGCTGATGGCATTGTTGTTAGACTATCGGACATGCTTTGAAGTGCTGGACCATGTTCCACGGCTGGATCAGGATGTACTGCAGGCGCTACGCGAGAAGATTCATGCATTGAGACGATTGGATCTTCAGTTTTTATTGTATCAGATTAAGAAGATGAAGAACAGCAAAGAGTTACTTGATATTTTACATGTGCGAGAGAATGAAAGCAAACCACTTTTTGGACGAAGAGCTGCGTATCTCGCACGCTATGGAAAACAAAGCAATAAAAATTAAGAAACAGTTCTTCCCCTGCCACGATATCTTTTCTTATTTTCTTGAACTGCAGATTGTGATCTAGCTGTGCTACCTAATCCAGGTCCTGGTGTTAATCCTGTTTTTCGTCTTGGCATGATTCATTCCTCCTTTTTTATTCTAAACTTGGTTCTCTGGCTGCTCGAGCTCTTGCTCTTTGTTTTTCAAGTTGATCGCGTTTTCTTGCGAGAATTCTGTATCCTGGTCCTCTTCTTGCTTTTGCTGCTCCCATGTTTTCACCTTACATTGAAGATCTTTTACCAAATGTTGCTCTTGGTGTATTTCTTTCTTGAGCTACTCTATATCTCTTTGCTTGTTTTCCTGAGCCTATTGCAAACTGCTGAGATTTTTTTGGCATCGTTTCCTCCTTATTTTCCCATTTTGAAATTGAAGATAATTACCTTTATTTATCTATGGTTTATTTCTTCGACCTTAATGTCTACGTTTACGTAATCTTAGCGTTGCTCTCGAGAAACCTGGTGCTGTTGGCCTTTTTCTTTTTCTATCCTCTTCCTCCTTACTCCTGGGTCGCATTGTTGTTTCCTCCCTTTTTATTCTTTTAGGACAAAAGAATTAATTATTATTATGTTCTTGATCTTCTTGTTGTTTTACCTCGTGGTGTTGTTGCTGCACCTAATATAGTGTTACTTTGCCCTATGGTTCTTGTTCTAGGGTCTCTTAAAGGACGTGTGTATCCCTGAGCTTTTCCACCTGCCATTGTTGTTTCCTCCTTTGTTCTTGTTAAGAATAATCACTCTGTAGGGAGTAGAAGACCTATATAAAGATTTGTATAGCAGACAACGAATATCAATGTGCCAATCGGTGATGGGCACGCAGGGAAGGACGTATCTTCTCCGTGCCTTTGCCTTTATGCCTGAGTCCGCGTGACTTCCTTGCAGAGCTTGTTAAACCACGAAAGACACGACCACGGTGCTGTTTTTCCGCTATCCAGTTGATTTTGGGATCAGCGAGAATATCTGGACTTTGCGGATCCACCAAGATGACTTCAAACCAATAGTGCCTTCCATCCTGGGCAATCCTGTAGCTGTTTAAGACTTCACAATTCCTGTATTTCCTGTTGGCACGCTCCTCAGCAATGGTTTGGTAGCTTTTGTTGACAATCTTCTTTCGGCGCTGTGTCTTGGGACGGCGGCCTGCCTTTAACTGCTCACGCATCCTGCCTCCTCGTATGACACGGACACGGGCAAGGACAAAGCCTTTTTTAGCACGGTAACCAAGTGTACGGGCATGCACCAGATTGGTAGGTCTTTCTATGCGGACAACAGCATTTTCTTGGCGCCAGGCAGTCATTCGTTCCCGTAATAAGGTTGGATCGGGATGCTTCCACGCTTCAGACAGATAGTGATAGAGCCCCATGAAGGAGGGGGTTGGATGTTGATTTATAAAGGTTTCTTGACTTTCTTTTTTGACTTTTTGTCTTGTTAGGGGTGCCTTCGGCACGCGGAGAACTATCTGCACCGTTTATTCTTCTCTTTTTTATGTTGGAATGATTTTAATGCCCTCTTTCTCCTTCTTCAGCACTCCGTGTTTTCCCGAGGTGATCTGATATTCTTTCGCGATCTCCTTGGGAATCCTTACTGCTATACTATTCCCCCATTGAGAGAATATGATTTTTTTGGCCTCTCTTAATTGTCTATATTGCTGTGCTACTGCTTTTAATTGGTGCATATCCATCAACTCTTCCCCACAGGAGGAACAACGAAAGGCTTCAAAATCAACTCCATCTTGTTTGATGGTATCTCCTATTTTCTTCATTTCCCCTGTCTTGCAGATTGGACACTTCATGGTTAATTCCCTCGCTCAATGGTTTTTATAATAATAACGTGACCGAGATCTTCTCCCACGCACACAATGGAGCCTTTCTCTGATCGACTGATGAATTTAATGCCATGCTTCCCAAATCGCTTCACTTTTCCTTGATTGAGCACAGCATACACGTGGTCTGGAAATGCGATGTTTTTCTCCCTGGCGCGTTTGATGGCGTGTGTTTTGATCAGGATCAGTTTTCCCTGGACATACAGCTCAGCCATCTGTATCTACGTAGATATACTTGTATATAAGTGTTGTGGTGCCTTCGGCACGCGGCGTATGCGATGAGCTTGTTTTGAACCTATATACTACAGCATCCTAATTCTTATAAATTATCACCATTTTTGAATGGTAATAGTTTGGGGGGTATCTTCATGAGAGGACTCATTCAACTGTTGATTGGATTGTTGCTTATTGTGGGAGTGTTATGGGTGATGACGTCTTCCAGCTGGTTCTGGGCAACGATCAGGTTTGTTCAAGGCGGAGTGGTGTTGCTCATCTTTTTGATTGGGATTGGATTGGTGTTGCTGGGTGCGAGTGAGTTAAAGGGTTAAATTTAAAAGAGAGGAATCTTTGTGAGGCATTATGACAAAAGCGGAAGTTATCTTTGAAGGATATCAGCTACCAGAAGATCCCTCTGTACCCTACGAACCATCGAATGTGTGGGACACGATGAGCATGATTGAGGGTGTACAGGTTTTCGGGCACAAACCAGAGAAGACGTGGAGAACAAGTCGCGGTGAAGGACAATGGGAGGACCCTTTATTCTACCATGCTACATTTCATTTTGCCAAGTATGAGGTGACTGTCCTCTATCAATGGTTGCATCCAAGTGCATTACTGGTAGCTCTTGGTGACGAAAGAAGATTTGATGACGTAAGAGACCTCATCTTTAGTGAACATCGAAGGCTGGATGAGAAATTGCAAGAAAAACGGAGAAGAGAAACAATTGAATCAAAGGTCAAATAGCGTATATTGTTTAGTTGAAATTACTTTTTAGTTGAAGAACGCTGTCAATCTTGGTTGTGTCTTTATTGTGTGAATGAGTTTACTTCTTTCAAGAATTGGAGAGATATTTACTTTCATCTGCTGCTGAATCATTGATTTTACAACATTAAGGATTGCCTCTTGGGAAGGAAATGTAAGAGGTTGTTGATTCAGTGCTTTTCGTGCTGCTGCTCGCGTTACCCAGACTCCGAGTCCCGTGTGATATTCTGGTGTTTCAAAACGGAGCACTAAAGCTGAAGCTTGGCGTTTGAGTTGCATCAATTTTTCTGTTACTGCAAGCCTGACAGAATAATATCCACCAGCACAATGCTCAGCATAGGTTGTTCTCCCGTCGTATCCCTCGTAATCTGTTGAGGCTGTTAACGTGCGTGAGGCGTTCCACGCCGAACCTGGCAAATATGTTTCAAAGAGCTCATAACTCCAGATTTCAGGGAACAACAGGACGTAATAGTAATTGCCAAAATAATTTCCCGTATAAAGCTGGTAGTCATTGATGACAGAATGATCTTTGATATGCTTAATAAAATATTTTCCTAGAGTATCATCGGTTCCTGTTATTGACCAGCGGGTCGGCACTAACTTTCTGTTCTTCTTCAATCCCAGGACTCCGAGAGACAGCAACTGGGAGAGTGCATTTTCCTGATGGTGGTGTTTGTAGAGATAAATGAGTGCGTCAGATGCTTTCAAATCAGTATCGGACACGACCTTCTCGACGTGCGTGGTGATCTTGGGATTTTCGGTAATTTGTGCCTTCAGGAGAGGGGCGTGAGGTCCCATCGGTTTGGTGATCTTATCAGTATCAAGAGTGAATTTGACTTTTTTCTTGAGATGAATTTCCACATCGACAGGAGCTGCAGCCATGCCAATTTCTTTTGCAATGTCGAGAAACCTTGAGGTGTTACGCACGGTTGTTTGAAAGCGTGAATTAATGAGAGAACTTCTGAGTTTGATGATATCATCGATGGTTAAATTCGTCTGCGGCCATACTGTTTCTGCATCATAGAACCAGACATCTTCTGTCTTTTCAGGTGGTGTGAGGATGCCCACATTCACTTGGGGGTAGGTTAACTTACTTCCAATAAATATCGAAGGTGGACTATTTGAAAAGAATTCGTCTTTGAACACTTCTTTCGTTTGGAAATGCGCAGCATGTTTGAGATAGGATGAGAAGTCTTTCTTGGTAAATTTAATAGAATCTTCTGGAGGTTTCAGAACATAGATCATAGAGGTAAAAAAGATATGCTCTTTATAAAATGTTGGTGGGTGAGTGAAGAGTATAGATAGCCTTATAAGTTTCTTTCCTCTTTTTTCGTTTATGAAATTTTTGATTATTGGAGATTTGCACGGGCAGAAGCCACGAATTTATTACAAAGGATTTGATGCCATCATTGCTCCTGGTGATTTTTGTTCTGATGCTCCGCGTACCTATATGTTTCACGCATTACGTGAGCGTATGCGGAATCCTCGATCAAAAGTCCTTTGGTGGGATCTTGTTGGAAAACGAAAAGCAGGCGAGATGGTGAAGCACTCTTTTCGTGATGGACGAACGATTTTAGAGTTCTTAAATTCTTTTAATGTTCCAGTTTTTAGTGTGCCAGGCAATTGGGATTGGACTGGTGTTGATAAGGATAGCCAATTAGTCAAGAAAAACCTTTATCACAATCTCATTAAAGGATTACACAATGTTGTTGATGTGTACCATCAACGCGTTCCTTTTGATGGATATAATATCATAGGTCATGGCATCATCTCTGGACCAGAATATCCCCAATATAAAGAAGATCTTGAGCGATTTACCAAACGTGAATTAC
>CAYJXC010000008.1:9908-10589 GCA_964374075.1 Candidatus Woesearchaeota archaeon | reverse complement strand
AGAGCTTGGGACAAGCGTGCAAATTGTTGAATCCTGGAACAGCAAAAGAAACTTGCGTCAATGCGCATCCAAATGATGTGACTGCACCAGTGGTTACTGCAGATGCTGGTGCGCTGGAGCGCGGTTATACGTTGAGTGAGAAGCTAGGAGAGGGGTATGTGGTGAGTCCGCAGATCGAACCATTCACAGCAGTGAGCTTGGGCATCAAGACGAATGAACCTTCGCAGTGCAAATTCAGCCTGAATCATTCGATGAGCTATGACCAGATGGTTAGTTACTTTGGGGATAGTTTGTATGATTACAACCATACGATGACGTTCTCGATCCCGAGCGAGTTTGCGCAGAATCCTGATATTTTGAAGCTGACCAATGGCGGGCAGTATACCACTTATATTAGGTGCCAGGATGGGAATGGGAATAAGAATGAGCGGGATTACTACATCAAGTTTGCTGTGAAGAAAGGACCTGATCTGACACCACCCGTGATTGAGGCAACTGGCATTGCGAATGGAGCATATATTCCTGCTGGCGTGAACTCCACATTCTTTGTGATGTATGTGAATGAACCGAGCGAATGCAGGTGGGACGATTTGGATGCTGACTTTGGCACGATGGCCCATGACTTTACGTGCACGACACAGAGCTTGCCAACATCGAGTTTGTTCTATGGATTGTATGAAT
>CAYJXC010000008.1:0-9898 GCA_964374075.1 Candidatus Woesearchaeota archaeon | reverse complement strand
AGATAATCTTGAATCGAATAAGAATAATGTATATTACTTCAGATGCAAGGACCAGCCTGGCAAGCCAGAATCTGAGAGGAATGTGAATGAGGAAGGTTATGTGTACACCTTGAGAGGAACGATTCCGCTGGAGATTACGAGCGTGAGCCCTAGCACGGGCAGCCAGTTGATGACGCAAAGCCCTGAAGTGAAGGTGATTACTGCCCGAGGTGCGCAGAATGGAGTGGCAGTGTGCGGGTATAGCTTTGCGGACAACAATCCGGCGAATGCCATTGACTTTGCGAACACGAACAGCACTGTCCATACACAATTGTTCACTGATTTGGCTGCTGGAAGTTACATTGCCTATCTTAGCTGTGCTGATGCGGCAGGGAATCTGGCGCAGACGCAGACGAGATTTAGCGTCTCTGTTGACACAGGAGCACCGTTGATTGCGCAGGTGTATACAGAGGGAAGCTTGCTGACTGTGGTGATGCACGAGATTTCTACCTGTGAGTACAGCACGACAGGATTCTTCAGCTTTGGCAGCGGCGTGCAGATGACTGGAGCTGATAGCACGGTGCATGAGGCACCTTTGGACAGCGATGTGTACTACCTCGTGTGCCAGGACAGCTTAGGGAATGAAGGACGCTACACGATCTTTGTGTAAGGATTTATCATGAGCTTGCATAAAAAGGGCGTGGAGATGCAGGTCTTTACCTTTCTGTTTGCGTTGATCTTGATTGCATTAATCTTAGGATATGGGTTGAAAAGCATTGTGCGCGTGAAGACGGTGAGCGAGGATGTGGAGCTGGGAGATTTTGTGTTTCGGCTCCAGGATGAAGTGGAGATGATGGCTTCGTTTGAGGTGGGGAGCAGCAAGCAGGTGAAGCTGTTCTTGCCAGAGAAGGTGGAGCGCGTGTGCTTCTTTGATGGAGAACGTGACATTACGGTGGGGAATCTTGATGAGACATTACACCAGTATCTTGAAACGAACCTTGGGAAAAATATCTTTGTGATGCCTTTCACGTTTGCGCAGAACGTTTTCTTTCTTGAGCATTTGCGTCCTGGGGGACTGGATAATCCCCTGTGTTTCTTGACTCAGGGGCGTGTACAGATGAGATTAGAGACCGTGCTTGGGGATGATGGGAAGGTTTATGTAGAAGTCAGCCGCTAGATTTCTTATGTCTTTGGTTGGGAAGAAAGGGGTGAGCGCAGATATTTTTACCTGGATTTTTGCTAGTGTGGCTGGAGTGCTGATTCTTGTTTTTTTTGCTCGGTTTGCCACACAGCATATTCGCGTGAGCGAGACCTTGACAGAACGGCAGGTTGTTGAGCATCTCATTGATGAGCTTGATGCGTTTGGCACGAGCGGGAGCTCCACGAAGCGCTTGTCCTTTCGCGATGATCTTTCGCTGCAGTTTCAGTGCGGCAGCGTTGGAGTTGGAGGCTTTGTGAAAGATCTGCACCGGATCGTGTATGCACCTCCTGAGTTGGACGGTGATGAGATTCTGGCGTGGACAGAAGTGTGGGCATTTCCGTTTCCCATCACCAACTTTTATTATCTCACGAACAAGAAGATCAGAACTATTGTGGTGTATGATGACCGGAGCGTGCGTTTTCTTCAGCAGCATTCCTTTCCTGCGGGCATGAACATTCAGAGTGTCCACATCAAGAACCTGAAACTGGAGGACCTCACCAAGCAGGTTGGAGGATTGGAGAAACTTCATTTGGTGTACTTGACGTCAGTGCGTGATATCACTGCCCTTATGCGTGTGTTTACTACACTTACGCCCGATGTTGTTGAGGTTGATCTTGATCAGCAGACTGTCCGCTCTTTTAATCAGCAGGTGGACAGCTTTTACTTGGGAGAGGAGATGCTGTATGGCGTGCTGTTTGCACCGGAGCAGTTTGCCTGCTTGCAGCGCAAGGCACTTGAAAGATTATGGGGTGTTGCTGGGCTCCTGGAACAACGCGCACGACTTTTGCGAGGCAAGACTCTTGATGTTACTTGTAGTGATCTGCTCTCACAGGTGAGCACTGTCTACCATAAGATGATTGGCTTGGAGGATCGTGATGAGCTTTATCAGGCGATGGAGCGGATTGATGAGCATGATCGTCTCTTACAAAAGAATGGGTGTGTATCAGCGTACTAAATCATGAAACACTTTCGTGGACAAGTTGGACTTCAGGAAACCTTGTTGGTGGTTTTTGTGATTGTGGTGATTCTTGTGTTGGGCATGATGGTGTACTTTCGATTTTCTTTGGCACGCGTGCAGACGATTGGGGAAACGTTGAGTGAGCAGGAAAGCACCATTCTCTTGGCACGCGTTGGGGCATTGGCAGAGTTGCAGTGCCGCGAGCGGGACTGTCTGGACACGAGCAAGTTTTTACCGTTTCCAGTCGTGGTGCAGCAGCATCGGGATTTTTATACGAACTTTTTAGGGTATAAGAAGATTGTTGTGGAACAGGTATATCCGGCTGTGGAGGGAAAGACTTTCTGCACTGTTGAACAGTATGGGCAGGATGCCTATCCTGAGAACTGCAGATCGTGGGTGCTGTATGACCAGAAGCCCCGGACGGTGCGGCAAGAGGTGATTGTCAGGACGTTTGTGTCTCTCTACTTTCCAGAGCTTGGGGAGTATCGGATTGGGCGATTAGAGGTGGTAAGCTATGTTTAAGCGGGGGCAGGCTGAGGCTGTTGGCTTGCTTGTTTTGGTGATTTTACTGCTGCTTGTCGGGTTTCTTTATCTGCGCTTCAGCTTGAGAGACAGCGGGAAGGATTATGCTAGCGTGCGGGAGAGTCTGGCTGTGCATGGGCTCTTGCGATCGTTGCTTCAGCTGGAGGTGGGCGGAGAGCGGTTTGAGGAGCTGATTGCTGGTTGTTACTCTGATGCTGGGCAGTGTTATACTCTTCGGCAGAGGGTGCTTGGCATTTTTCCTGCTGTGTTGGAAGGAGGACAGGAGTATCGCTTGGTGCTGAAGGGAGAGGAGCGAACACTCCTGGAAGAAGGGCAGTGCCGGCAGGGGATTGTCAGTCGCATTCCCTTTACGCTGGAGGGAGTGGTGTATGAGGGGATTTTGACCTTATGCCGGCGTGCGTAGCACCTTTTCACCTGTTTTTCTTTTACAGTGGTGGCATACATTTATCTTCTCATCTCTCTCAAATGGCTTTAGCATGGCTAAGAGTCTTGAATTTTTGAGAAATTCTCACAACATAACTTCTTTAGCATCTAAATGCTTATAAATAATCAGCTTCCCCCTATCTCCAGCTTAGTATGATGTGTAGGGAGAGAAGTCTCAGTCATACCGAGCAAAACGGAGGAACAATCATACTCAACGGAGGTGTGATACATGCAACGTTTACGAAGAGCAGTTAAAAAGATAGCTGCCATTAGTGCAGGAGTTGCCATGGTGGGCGCTACGATTACCAGCGCTGTTGCCTTGGATCTTGCCGATTACCCAGCCCCCTTTGTGACGGATGGGACCTATAACACGGATACTGCCGTTGTTGTGGGAAGAGATGCAGCAGCTTCCGATACGATCGGAGTTGCTAATGTTGTGAAAGGCTTGCAGTTTGAGAGCAAGGTGTGTACGCCAGGACAGAGTGTCGGTGGCGGGGTTAGCGTTTCAGGAGACGCTGTTGAGGTTTCTGATGCCAGTGACTTGCTTGAACTGCGTGAAAACCTTGGAGATGTTCGAGAGACTATTACTGAAGTGGAGCTCGATGGTTTAGCAGGTGGATTGGTCACTACCAATGAAGGAACCACAGAATTTAATCAATACCTGCGGCTCAGAAATACTGTCACAGGAAATAACACCTTGTTGTTTGCACCTGTGGTGAACTACACTGAGAATGATGCACCGACCTCTGAAGTTGGTGACTTCATGGTTATTCGTGAAGGATCAGCTGCAAACCAGAGTTTCTTTGAATATGAGCTTGAGTTTGAAGACGGCTTGGAATCGGACATTGCTTCCAGTAAATTAGAAGACTTGGAAGATGAAGAACTGATTATCTGAGGATCAACCTACACCTTTGTTTACACGCGTATTGATACTTCCGCTGACTCTGTTGTATTGCAGTTGTTAGGCGGAGCTGAGTATGCGGTGTTGGAAGAAGGTGAAGTGAGAACCTTTACCATTGATGGCAAGGAGTATGAAGTTGAAGTGCTGATTATTGAGGATACGACACCTGCAACGGCTACCTTCAAGATCAATGGCGAAATTACGGACCAGCTTGTTGATGGTGAAACTGAAATCCTGAAGGATGGAACGTTGATTGGTATTTCAGATATCATCCTGAATGAGGCTGGCGAAGCTGGATCTGGAGACTTGGTGGAGTTGTTCGTCGGAGCAACGAAACTTGAGTTAGTAGATACCAACTACTCAAATTCAGAGAGAAATACTGATCTTGGAGCAAGTTTAGGTTATCATCAAGGAGTTGAAATTGATGAAGAGCCCATTGAAGATGCATTTGTTCAAATCCAAGTGAATGAAATCACTTCTACAGAAGCAGAGGTCTTTAGTATCAAGTACAGACTGAAAGCAGATGCCTTGCCTGGTCAACGTGACATCTATGTTGCACCAGGACATGGTGTGCGTGAGTACTTAGATGAGCCACAAGGTATGCTTGGGTTTGACTGGGACATTCGCTACGAAGGATTAGATGATGTTGGTGTGAGCATCCTCAAACTGGATCCTGCAGGCGATGATGAGTACCAGCTTGAAGTTGAAAATAGGCAAGGTAAAGTGTACAAGTGGCCTTACATCACGAATGAGGGTGGAACCTTCAAGTTTGGAGACAACAATGATGACTTTGTCTTCATTGAGGGATATGTTGTGACCCAAGGTACTCTCCTCAATGCCGCTAACTTGACGAACAACCAGTTCAATATAGGACGCTTAGACTACTTTATCCTTAGCGATATGGACAGATTGCTCGATGACACTGCGTTCTCGCATATCTTGAGATATAACTCCATCGACACTGCGGAACGACAGCTGCAATTTGATGACTTGGCAACTGGCAGCAAGGACTTTGTGTACGAGGATGCCAATCTCATGGGATCTCTTGGGCGATCAAAAATTATTATAGGAGGAAATTCCTATACTGTCTTTATTGCTAATTTGACCACTGCGGGAGAGAATCCTCTTGCCATTGATATGAACAACAATGGAAATCTTACTGAGCGTAATGGTGTTGGACAGATACACTTCACTGTTAACGGTGGAGGAATTTTGACTTTTGGTTCTTTTACTGACGCTCAGTTGAGTGACGGTGCTAATGTCACACAAGGGGGAACTGCAGGGAACTTCGGTGGAGCAGTTGCTTCTAGCGTTGCTGCTGGAGGTACCCTTGCAACTGCTAGCGCTGTTACTATGAACTTGACGACCTTAAGTGAAAACTTTGATGAAAATGCACCAGCTTCAGCTGCGACAACAACATCCACTAACGAGCGACTTGACTGGAGAATCCAGACGCGAAGTGGAAGCAGAATCGGCGTCAGTACTGCGCAGATTAACTGGACTACCAATGGTGGTTTTGTGTTAGTGCAGCCTGATGAGGATGACGATCACTACTATGGCATGACAGACTATGGTGCCTTGGTGACTGTTTTTGATCCAGAGGGGACTGATGATGCTGAAACGGTTACCATTGAGTATCCACTGATCCAGCGTGGCGCTCGTGTGTTCATCACCATGGGAGAGACCACATCAACGAAGACGACAGCAGGTGAGGTGTGTACTGTTGCACCCATTGATGTCAATGCGATGTTCGATGATGAGATTACTGATCCCACCATGTACGACCTTCTGTTGATCGGAGGACCTTGTATCAACGACGCTGTTGAGAGGGTTCCTGGCCTGACGACGTGTGATAAGTTCAGGTCAACCTATGCACCAGGAGATGCTATTGTCCAGCTTGTCGAGAATGGCGATCATGTTGCCATGCTTGTTGCTGGTTACAATGCAGAGGACACCTTGGCGGCAGCTAAGGCAGTTGAGAAGAGCACTGGTCTAAGTGGCACCTTAACCAGGATCTAAAGAGAGCTTTACGCTCTTCTTTTTTCTTTTTCTTTTCTCATTTTTATCGTCTTAGTGTGAACCATTGTGGAAACATTTATATAGCGGCATTTGGTGGTTTTGGGAATGATTGTTGGATTTAATCTGACGAAGATCTTGGTGGAACGCACACAACCTGTGCGCGGAAAGGTCAAGGTGAATCACGATCTTCGCATTGAACATGTTGAACAAAGACCTTTGCCTCTCAAGGAGAAAAAGAATGCCCTCCTCTTTGATTTTCTTTTCCACATTCTGTATGAACCAAACATAGGGGAAGTGGCCTTCCACGGGAATGTCTTGTATTACACTGACCAGAAAAAAATGGATACTGTTGTTGAACAATGGAAAAAAAGCAAGAAGGTTCCGCCAGAGGTTTCTGTTGAAGTTATCAACACCATCTTTGCCCGCTGCAATGTGCGGGCGCTTGAACTTGCCCATGAACTGAACTTACCTGCACACCTTCCCTTACCCCAGATCACGCTGCGTGAGGATCCCAGCAAGTATATTGGATAAGATCTTTTGCCTTTTCTTTTTGACCATGAAAACACACTCTCCACCAGAGGAGAAACGGAGCACAAAGAAATTGTTTTTGCCCATCTTTCTTGCTGTCATTCTCATTATGAGCGCCTTTGGAGTTTTCTTGGGCGGATTTACAGAGGATTCTTCGCCTGTTTCACTCGGAGGAATTCAACGCGATGGGGCTACCTTTACCCAGCAACCGAATGGACGATGGGATGTAAAGGGTGAGGGATTTGCGTTGACTGTGCAGTTTGGTCCTGATGACTTGACTGATGTGGACGATGTTGATGCACGCGCCTTGCAACAGGCACAGAAGGTATATTTAACTCATGAGGGAGGGAAGGACTACTTGAGTGCCCTTGCTGACTTTTACCAGAACATGCGTGCTTTTGTTCCTGTGTTTTTGGCTTGTGTGGAGGATGGACCTGGCTGCGAGAACCTTCCTCTCAAAACCTGCGCTGATGCGGGGAATGGCGTTGTGGTGACTGTGGTGAAGATTGCAGAACAACCACGCGTTTCCCTTGAGAGAGATTGCTACACCCTTGAAGGCGATGCTCTCTTCTTGAACAAGGCAGTTGATCGATTGCTTCTCTCTTTTGCGGGAGTGACCTTATGAAAACTTCTGAAAAGCAGCTGGCGATCATTTTTGCAGTTCTTGGAGCTCTTCTCCTGGCACTCGTTATAGGCATTCTTTACTACAAATCTGCGTATGAGCGATCTTTCTTTACCTATCATGGGTTTGATTTCAAGCGTGTACGGAACGGCTATGAGATTACCCTCTATCTTAATGAGCAACAGACCCCACGGACTATCCTTTTACGTTCTGATCCGCGCAGATTGGAAGATATCTCCCTTGCTCCTGAAGCAGCGCTATTGACTCAGAAGAAGGAACTCTTTGTGACGATCACCCCCTCTGATAACTTGACTGGAGTTACCACGATTGCTGTGCTGGAGCTGGATAAGATTCTTGACAATCCTTTCCTGTACAATCTTCCTGTGAATGCTTCGTTTACTGAACCTTATCCTTCTGGTGGGCTGGGAGTGAAAACGTGCGCTGATGCAACGGATGAGGTTGCCGTGCTGTGGTTCAGAGTGGAGGATGAGACGCGCGTTTATGAAAAAGATGGGTGCTTGATTGTTGCTGGCGCCACAGAAGATGACTTGATTCGTGCTGCTGATCGCATCATTTATACACTCTTAGGTATCATGGACCGATGAATGCTCGCATTTTGGTTGGTTGCCCGACGTCAGAACATAAGGCCTATTGCTTGCGTGAGTATGCAGCAGGATTGTCGCGATTGACGTATCCATCCTTTGATGTCTTGTTGATTGATAATTCTGAAGAGATAGAGTACTCTCAGAAGATTCAGGGTCTTGGGTTACCTGTTCTTCGTGGACCGTTTCTTCCCCACGCCAAAGAACGAATTGCGGCAAGCAGAAATCTCTTGCGCGAACATTTTTTGCGAGGAGGGTATGACTATTTTTTCAGCTTGGAGCAGGATGTGATTCCGCCGGCTGATGTGGTGGAGTGCTTGCTGCGTCATGGGAAAAAGATCATGAGCGGTGTGGTTTTCACGAGATTTGAGATTCAAGGGGAGAAGCGTATTAAACCACTTTTATGGGGTTTTAGCGAGGATCCCGATCAGATGCGCTTTATGGACACGGAGGTTGCGACACCCGGTTTGTACAGGATTCGCGCGTGTGGTTTGGGATGCTTATTGATTCACCGTGATGTGCTGGAAAAGATTCCCTTTCGCATCTTACCGGATCGATCAACGTTTGATGACATTCCCTTTTGTCGTGATTGTACTGATGCTGGTTTTGCATTGTATGCTGATACGAGTGTGAAATGCAAGCATCTGATTGAAGATATGAAGTGGGACGATCTTGATTTATGAAACGAACGAACATCCATAGGAAAATTTGGTGCCTCATAACAATCGTTGCTTCATGAGAGTAACTTTTATAGCCACTTAACGCAAGAATTGCTTCTGTAAGTGTTCGTAGCGTTTCATAATACTCTTCAAACACAAAGTCTCTGAATATTTCATTGATCGGCATATTCTTTGCAAACTCTAGCCGGCGGTTTGCTTGTTGGAGCAGAGAACGAGCAAGATTCTTATCTACCACCACCTTTCTGACTTCCTTTCCTGTTACAAGAAAATCCTCAAACGGCCTCATAGTGCACCATATAGCATAATTCCATTATACAAATTATTCTTAAATTCTTGGCTTACCTTATCGAGTTTTATTTCATGGATGCTTATCCTTCGCGCAAGTATCCTTTCGAATGATGTCAACTCAAGAACTTTTTCTTCCTGCGTGATAACAGCGATGTCTATATCTGATTGTTCAATATCATTTCCGTGGGAAAAGCTACCAAATAAGATGATGGCTTTTGGATCGTTGTAAGCAGTCACAAGGAAATCCACTAATCCACTTGAGTAAAGAGCGTCGAGATTGTATATTTGTTTTTTTCTCCTATATTTTTCGCTTTCGAAATTCGCACTGACTTGGCTAGCACGCCCCACTTTTTCTTCACGAATGATTCCTTCCTTTTGAAGAGCACGAACTATTCCTAAGGCTGTTGGCGGGGCTATTTTTACCTTTCGCGCCAACCCTCGAATTGTGAATCTTGTTGTAGGGTACTTGAAGATGGTTTCAAGCACGCGTTCTATGTTCGATTTTTTTAACATATGTTAGATAAAACTAACAAGTGTTATATAAATCTTTCGCTTTTCTTTCATCTTAATTGATAAATGAAACAACGCCGGGAGCAGATGCTAGGAGGAAAGGTGACATTTAAAGGCTTTTAGTAGTGATGTTCTTCATATCCATAAACATATACCATATACGTCAAGAGATTTTGATTTAGTACCAGTATCACAATAGAATTTGATTACTCCCTTCCAAGGTTCTGGAACAAGGAGTTTTGAACAATCTTTATTAAAATGACAATTAATTGCCGGATAAGAATAGTTTAGATCGCCTTCTGCTTTCGTGTAATACAAATTCAAACGCTTCCCGATATACAACGCTAAGTCTTCTCTATAGCCTTTCCCTATTTTATCACTAGAATCTTTGCCTATACAAGTAAAAAAGTTGTTATTGAATTTGTTTTCAATGCAAATAAATGGATTTTTGCACCATAACTCACCCTTATCTGCTTTTGTTATCTGTGTTGATATCTGCATGCAGCAAGGCCCGTCTTCATAACCACAATCTAATCCAAGAGGAATACTCTTTTTTTCTGCTATTGGTTCTTCAATATTTTCTTCTTGTTTATAGTAAATAACATTAATAATCGGATATTCTTGGCATAAGAATATTCTTTCGT
>CAYJXC010000007.1:0-10661 GCA_964374075.1 Candidatus Woesearchaeota archaeon | reverse complement strand
GAGCTACGCTCCACAATCTTTCTCTTAGAATTTTATGAGATTTTCAACAGCGCCTGAAATGCCCTCTCTTCAAGAAATCATCTTTTTAGGTGACGTTTACTTTACAGCTCAGGTTTAGGTGTAGCTTCTCCACGTATGGCTACACTTGATACATTTGAAAAACCGCGTCTCAGCCTCATCCGCAGCCCTCGTTTGCACCGACCAGTAATACACCTCCTTATGCCCGCACTTCGGGCAATCCTCCTTGACCTTGGGCAGGATATCAACGCGCTTGTCCACAATCTCAATAGGTTTGCGCTGCTTCACATCCACACGCTCACGGAGAATAAGGCTTTCTCGCTTCGTACTTATATTCCTACACTTGCTGCAGCCAACAATCTTCTTGCCCTCGCTATCTTTCTTGGGAATCATCAACGCTCCGCATTTTTCACAGAACATCATCTTACTCTAACCTCAGCAAGCGTACAAACCAGATCTTCACCCATCCCAAGTACGGAAGACGCATCACTGCCTTCCCTGTCCGGCGAAGATGCTGCGCCGTGACCATCTCCTGATCTGGACCGTTATTATGATCTCCCTTCATCAGAAAGGCGTACTCACCATCCTTCTCTGTTATCTCCACCACGCGATGAATGATAGGGTTCGGATGGCGAGAACTTTCGTACACCAGCACGTCTCCCACTTGAATAACTTGTGGTTCCATACCGCGCAGAATCATGATATCTCCCATCTGGAAGCCATTGCGAAAGGGGAAAGAAGAAAACTGCTCCTTGGAAATCGCATGGCCATCATACCACTGCCCATAGCGTTCCCACCAGGCATCAAAATCCAATCCCTCATGCTCCATGCTCCCGCTTACCACAGCTACAATAGGAAAGCTCGTCCCAAACAGTAACCCCAGTCCAGGATAGATGACCCACTTCACCAGCACAAACGCAAGAACAAGATTGACAAGCCAAGAAGCTACACTATCATCATGCCAGATGAAGTGCCATACCCTCTTGAACCATGCCATAGCTCTTACAATGACTTGAACTGCTCCCTCAAGTCCTTAGTCAGTTTCTTCAACCGCTCAGCTGCATCCAGCACTGCCCTCTTTGCCTCGCCGCTCTTCACCTGCACCGTAAACACCGGCTGGCTCACCAAACTATGCTCCACCATGTACCCGCTGATCTCCACATTCTTGTCATGCCACAATTCTTTCTTGAGGATGTTACAGAAGCTGTGATCCTCCCCTTTCAGTTCAAATTTCAGTCTGTTTTTGCTCTGCTCTAAAGGAATCAGTTCCATGTTGCGATGCGACGAAAAGATGCTTTAAAAACGTTTCTATGAAAAGGGGATTAGAGAATCCTCCACAACCCCACATCCACATGATACACAGGTTTCGTGTGAAACACCATCGTTTTTTTCAACGGAAAAGTATACGTCTTCACCAGTACCGCAGTCTTATGATGATGCCCCACAAAGGTTTCAATGAACGCCTTCGTCTCTAACTTATGAAAACTATAAGCAACCCTCGCCTTCATCGCTGCCAATAAAAAATTTCGATCAGCATGCTCGTCCTGCACGCCAAACGGAGGATTTTGTACAACAGTGTCCACGCGCTCCAGAAATAAAGCCACATCCTTGTACAGAAACACACACGAAAAAGTTTTCTTCAAACGATGTTCAAGCAGAGCTACATTCTCACGTGCACACTTCAATGCACGCCTGTCCGTATCTAAAAAGAGAACAGAACGTGCTCCCAAGGCAAGTGCCCCGCACCCAAAAATGCCACTCCCACATCCCAAGTCAGCAACGCGTTTGCCTTGAACATCTCCCTGCATGTGCGCTATCCACAATGCATCAGCAGCAAGCTCGCTCGGAGTCTGATACTGCTCCAACGCAGCTTTTCCTCCAGAATAAGAATGCAAAGAGCTCAACAAGAGAGCAAGGTCTTTCTTGGTAAAACCCATCACGCATTCCTCTGATCCTTAAGCTTAACCAAATCTCCAATCGTCATCGTCTCATCCTTTAAATTCACGTGTTTCTCCTTGGGCTCTTCATACGCCACAATCAAGACAATGCCAAGCGTTCTCTCTAATTTCTGTGCAAGTTCCATATCTGGTTTGAGGTGTCCGCTCTCGATCTTGTGAATCGTGCTTTCCCGTTCCTTGATCTCACGCGCAAGGTCCTCTTGTTTCCATCCCCTCCTCTCACGAGCGCGTTTCACTAGCGGCGCATATGTATCCACCACGTACCTGCTCACCTCCTCCAGCACTACCTTCCGGGGTTTTGGTTGCACAATCACAGGCTTCTCCACCGTGACCACTCGTCCATGCCGGGCACATCTCCGGCACACCTGCAGCATCGACCCTTCCACAATCGCATCAACAAGCTCTCCCTCATTCCCGCACATATCACAGGTTCCCATAGAAAGACCACCCACCATCAAAAAGGGAAAGTGTTATAAAAACATTGCTATGATGTCCATTCGCACGCAGGATGCCCCTGCATGAAATGAGAGCAAATCTTCGCAAACAGCTGATCCTCCTCCACAAATCCACGAAGAGGCTCATCATCAACCACCACACTAGGCGTAGAGGTAATATTATAAACATTCGTAATAATCCTCACCATCGGTTCATCGCTCTCTACATCTAAAGAAAACACAAGAAGGTTATTCTGAAACGTCTCTTTCAAGCTGGTGAGCACATATCCCTGCGTGGAACACCGGTCGCAAGATGCATCCTCCTCATAAAAGAACAGCACATTCACACTGTCCTTTCCGCATGCCTTCTCCGCTTCTCGCGCCAGCAGCCAATACCGAATCTCAGCAAGCATGTACGCGCGCTTCTGAACGAGAAAGCTCTCCGCATTCACAGAAGTCTGTAAATAATTCTCCAATTTAATGCGTGCATTTTCTAAACTCCCGACACTCTGCTCAAGTGCATTCTTAAACGCAGGGCAACTGCTGTTGGATGCACCCAAGTATGCATACTGCAACTGCAAGCTTTCAAAGTCTGCTTTCTGCTGCTCGCTAAAATCCTGTAACAAACCTAATCGTGAATCACTAAGGTTCAGTCCAATCAATAATCCCACAACAAAGAGTAAGCATGTGATTACAAAAGCAGCAACATGTTTTCCCCAATAAATTTTCCTATCAACTGCCATCATCACCACTTCTGTCGTTTATTCCGCACCAAATCAACAAACACACCGAGCCAAATAACAGACAACACCACAGGATACACCACCAAAAAGAAAACTGAAGGAACAAGCCCCTTCTGCGCGTAGCTCTCACGGCTATAGAGGTGCGACCCAACAATCCAAACCAAAGCAAAGGCAAAGATAAGCACCGTTAAGTACAATAATGTGTAGTTCAAATCAAGAAGATGGAAGCGTTGTGCTCCCAAGCGCATCACAAGGGGCACATTAAAGTCAATAAAGCTGAGATCATAAAGTCGCGTCATCGCCGGTTGCAAAAAGCGTTGGTACACAATCAAGAACGCGAAAGCCAAAGACAGCAATGCAGAAGTCAACACCATCGGCAAATGAAACATGCCAAACTCTCCATACTTTTTGTTAAGCATCAAATGGCGATGCTTGTAAAGATTGTATAATGTCCCCTTATACCAGCGGTTGCGTTGCAGGTAAAATCCCTTGAATGTATCAGGGGGAACAGTAAGGACTTCGGCATCGAGCAGTTGAATAATTTTGTACTGGTACTTCTGCAGGCGGATGGCCATCTCCAAATCCTCAGTCAAGTTGTGCTCATCAAATCCCCCAACCTCTCTCAGCACATCTCTCCGATAACAACCAAACGGCCCAGGAGTAACATGAATGCAATCAAGATTGCCAAGAATTCTCTTCAAGAAAAAATTCATCAGGTACTCAACCCACTGGATCTTGAGCATAAAATTGTTTGTCTCGGTAATCTTCATGAACGGCAGCACACTCGCGACATACTCACGACCATAGAAATAAGGCAAGATTTTCAATAACGCATCCTTCTTGACAAAGCTATCGGCATCCAAGCAAATAAAGATCTCACCGCGCGCCATCGCGAGCGCACGATTGAGCGCAGCGCCCTTGCCCTTATTCACATCGTGGTGCACAACGCGAAGATACCTGTCACCATGTTTCTTACGCAATCTCTCCAAAACTTCTCCAGTCCTGTCTGTGCTACAGTCATTCACCACAAGAATCTCCATCTGATCATGAGGATAATCTAAATGCAATACAGAATCGATGGTCTTCTCAAGGGTATCCTCCTCATTGTACGCAGGAATAGCAACACTGACAAAAGGTCTCCACGCATAGGCCTTTGTACCACGCACGATATACTGTTTTCCAGAAACACCCCCATCAAACACAACCAACAACAGAAAGACAGCAAAATAGGTGGACACAAAATACATGGTCCACGTGGCAATTTCAAGAATCATAGGGTAAAGAAGGAAACTTTGTATTTAAACCTTCTTCTCCCCTTCAGCAGAAGCATGCTGTTTCTCTTCATGTTTCTGGTGCTTCAGTTCTCGTTCCTTTCGTTCAGCCTCTTCTAACAGTCGCGCTTTCTCTTCCACTTCTTGAGGCGTCATGCCAGCCTGTGCTGCAACCTGCTGCTTCACACCCTCTTCCACATTCTTAAAGATGTCTTTGACAGCATCAGTCGCGGTGTCAAAGTAATCATAGAATTTCGATGTTAATTTTAATAGTCTCGTCCTTCCATGCTTCTCACTCGTCACTAATCCCTGCTCAGCAAGAATCTTAACGTGATCATACGCCTTGTTCCCGCGCGCTTTGATAATCTCGCTCTGCAAGGCAGGATGTTTATAGGCAATAATGGCCAATGTCTTTGTGGTAGGATGATCAAACTCGCTCGTGCTGACTAACTTATTCGCTAACACCCCATACTCCTTCCTGATGTTGAGTTTAAATTTTCCTTCTTGTTCAATAATGTGCAATGCACCCTGTCGTTGTTCATACTCTTTCATCAATTCCCTAAGTTGTTCCTTCACGTATCCAACGCTACCAATCTCACATGCTTGAGCTATTTCTTGAAGATTCATGAATCTCCCCGTCGTAAACAACACAGCTTCTATTTTCCGTTTATCCTCAAAGCTTTCCATAGCAAAAAAAGAACAAAATTTCTTTATAAAGATTTAGCCAACTCACAACTCCAGTTTATACCGCAATATAGCCCCAAACCCACCAAGATCCCTCAACTGTTTCCCCTCAGTCGTTTCAGTGCTAATAATCTTCACGATTGTCCCATACTGATCCGCTTCTCGTTCCAAGTCTTCAATCTTAGCATCATCAATCTCCTCGCTCACCAATAAAATGTCTACAGCTCCATATCCCAATGCCTTCCTCACCTTCTCCTCGCCATAGACAACACTCCCACTCTTCGCCAATCCCTCAAAGAATCGCTCCATTAATGCTTTCTCCTCTGCAATAATCTCCTTCGCCAACACATCCCGGCTCTTCTCCACAAGGTGTTCCAACCCGCTCTCATCAGTATATGTCAAATCCTGAATCGCAACAATCTTCTTCAGAATCTCTGTATTCAAATAATCCTTGAACTCCTCCTTCGTCGGTCCAGGTCCGCCCAGCAAGATCCCCTTGATCTCCTTCTTCTCAATCTTCTCCAAGAACTCCTTGCTACACGCTTCAGCAATCCTCTTGTAAAACTCAATTGCCATGCCTTCACGTATCCGTTCGTATCTCATGGCAGAGTTATGGGACAACAGCCCATTAGCCAGGAAGTTCTGGTTTGCAACAGAAATGTCAACTAAAGAAGCAGGCTTTGAAGAGATTTCAACGCGGTGTACGGCAACCGGCAGGAGAGGGCTATCATGTAAGCGCTGAAGAATGGCGCGAAGATGTTTGTTTTTTGTACGTTGGAGAATGGAATTTCTGAAAACGTGCTTGCTCATCATGCGTCGATTATAGAAGAAATTCGTCACACCAGGATAAGCTGCCTGGGTAGAACCATGAAGATAGATAAGATCTCTTACAGTGCTACCATAACAAAGAGTTTGTCTGATGGAATTTACAGAAGTTTTTTCTTTGAGAAGGCAAGAAAGTTTGCGCATTTTCTCTTTTGAGGTGAATCCTATAAATTTCTTGAAATTGAGAAGAGATTCTTTGTCGCTAAATTGAAGTTTGTAGATAGGTCTATTAGAGTAAGGATTCCTGCGATTGTCATATTCATTAAAGGAAGATAAGATGGAAAATCTCAGCAGAAGAAGCTGTACCTGTTGTATAACTGTTTTATTGGCCGATCCTATACCTATGCTGTGGTGTGGGTGCACAAAACCTTCAGCATCAAAATAACCTCGTAAGAAAGCGGCAACAACAGAAAGTGGTGAGCGGAGAATGGACTGAGGAACTTCAGAGTCAAATGTTTTCTTGGCTTCCGAAAATTCATTCAAGAGAAGCCGAACAAGAGGTCGACTGGTAAATCGAAGTTGATAGTAGTTTTTAGCAGCCCGATAGGTAAAGGAAGGTCGAAGACGGAAATAGGAACCAAAGAGGCGAGAATAAGCCTTAGCCACTGATTTGCGCTGCTCAAAGAAAGTAATCCTATCTTTTTCCAGAGTACCATCACCAATAAAATAACCGACGAATTGAGCAAGTTCCGGTGTAACAGAATCTGGAAGAATGATGTTGCGGTATTTGTAAGGTTTCGTATGGGTAGAGATAAAAGAATAAAAATCAATCCCCAACCTCTCACAAACACGCCGTAAAGGCTCACGTTCTGCATGCTGCTTACCTAGTTCATAATGGGAAAGGGTTGTTTGTGACAATTCTAAGGCAGTTGCTAGATCATATTGAGAAAGTCCTAAGGCTAATCTCTTACGCCGGAGCAGTTGTTGACCCTTCTTGTAGATAGTATAGGAATTGTAATAACGAAGCGGTTGAAGGCATTGCTTCGTTCCCTTAATACTAATTTTCTCCGGCATGAGGAGAAGGTCATGAGGTTCAAGATATCGCACTTGTTTTTCAATAATGCCCTGAGGAGTATGGACAAACATAAGGTGATCACCAGAACACGTCAGAACAAGACGTGGATATTTAGTAATAATAGTATAGCTTTTCGGCTTCTTCACGAGCCATTTGTCAGTAACAGGAGAATCAGCAAAAGAGGTGTCGTTAAGATTGATGCTGGTGACAAGAAGGGGATTGTGGCTATTCTCTATTTTTACAAGGGAACCATCAGGACATTGAATAAGAGAGTCTGGCGCAAGGCATTGCCCCCCCGCTTTAATTTTCCCAGGAACACCTGAAGTCATGTTCATGGTTTTCTGAATAAGTGTACCTTTCAGGAAGCCAATGGTCGCTTCTCGTCTATCCATCACAATAAGCCCATAGATATCTTTCGTTTCCATCATTTCCCGCAGTAATTCCAAGACAAACGTCTGGTCACAGCGATACATACGCGTCTTCAACGGTTCCGGCGGTTCAATGCTCCAGATGTGAATATCGACTTTGCCCTCTTGAGCGCTCACATTGCCTGCAAACAGGGCCATTCCATTCTCAGGTGTTTTCTTAAAGAGACGTAGATGTCGAACGCATCGTTCCAAGCTGTCAATAACATTGCCGCGCGTTTTTGCATCCTTAATGTTTTTTGCAGTTCCCTGTTCTTCCTGAAGATGTTGAATAATCTTGATGAGGTCATATCCCGCAGGGACATAAACGCTTACTAATTCAGTGTGACGTCCTCGAATATTGCCAAGTTCTCGAACAAATCTTTTCAGTTCTCTTCTTGTTGCCGGCATAGGAAATCCTAAAAGATGGGGGCTTATAAAGATTTATGAACTGAGTTAATCAATTATCTATACTCAGAAACCTTTTCCTCTAATCGAGACCGCTCAAAGAATCTCCTTCCTTCAAGCGTCATGTATTCTGAAAAAAACTGTGATAGTTCCCCCATGTACAACAAAAGCTGATGTGGTGGAACATCCTAAAATCTATCGAGGTAATCATCTATCTCTCTTTGCTCCTCTTGCGGCAGGGAATGAAAATAGTTCTTAGTCATCTCTTCTCCTTACACAAACCCCACGCTAAACACACCCTTCTCTAGTCGTCGAATCTTCGCCGCTCCCTTGAAATCATTATCCATCCCTTTCAACAGATCCAGCTCCTTCTGCTCTATCTTCACATCAACCTCTATTTTTAAGGACTTCCCATGATCAGACTTGAACTTTCTGATCTTACTTAAGAGTTCGACAAACACATCACCCTTCTTCTCGATCTTCTCGTCAACAAGCTTCTCATCAACACTCGGCCACATGGTTATATGAATACTCTTCTGCTTCTCCTGCTTCGCAAACCCAATCTGGTACAGCTCCTCAGTAATGTAAGGAAGCAAAGGTGCAAACATCTTCAAGACATCGAGCAAAACAGTGGACAAGGCATACTGCGCACTCTTCTTTGCTTCAGAAGCACCCTCCTGATAAAAGCGATGCTTGACAATCTCAAGATAGTTGTCACAAAAGGTATGCCAAAAAAACACTTCCAGAGCAACACGCACTTTCGAAAATTCATACTGCTCAAACTGCTCAGTACACTCGCGAATAACCCTCTGCAACTTACTCAACATCCACACATCAATCTGTTCCAATTTTTTCGGCTTTTTCCCGTCATAATCTTTCACCATCTCAAACGTAAACTTCGCAGCATTCCACAATTTAGTCATCAGCTTCTGTCCATTCTTCAAGTCCTTCTCCTGATAGCGGACATCCTCTCCTAATTTCGTGCTGGCAGTCCAATATCGCAAGGCATCAGCTCCAAAAGTATTCATGATCTCTACCGGCTCAATGATATTTCCCTTGCTCTTGCTCATCTTCTCACCAAGAGGATCCAACACATAGCCAGAAATCATAATCGTCTTCCACGGTATCATCTGATGATGGTACAGTGCCTTCACAATCGTATAGAACGCCCACACGGTAATCAAGTCCTGCGATTGCGGTCGAAGGCTCATCGGAAACAGGGTCTCAAAGTGTTTCTTGTCCTGCGCCCATCCAAGAGCGATCTGCGGTGTCAACGAGGACGTTGCCCAGGTATCCATCACATCCTTTTCCCCTGCAAAGGAAGTACTGCCACATGCACACGCCTTCATTGGTTTATCTTTCAACGGATCAACAGGCAACTGCTTCTCTTCTGCTACCACAACAGCGCCACATCTCGTGCAGTACCACACAGGAAACGGCACGCCAAAATGCCGTTGCCGAGAAATGCACCAATCCCACTGCAAGTTTTCAACCCAATGCACAAAACGGACCTTCATGTGCTCCGGCACCCACTGAATCTTATCTGCCATCTCAAGGATGTCTTCCTTTTTGTCAAGCAAGCGAATGAACCACTGCTCTGCTTTCAAGATCTCCACAACCGTTCCACAGCGTTCATGGACATTCACCGTGTGCGTAACTTGTTTCTTTCCCAGCAATTTTCCCTCTTTGTGCAGATCATCAGCGATCTTCTTTCGTGCTTCTTTGATAGTCATACCAACATAGGGTCCGGCATGCTCATTCAGTTTCCCGTCCGGTCGTAGAATAATCTTCAATGGAAGGTTGAATGTGTTGGACCATTCCACATCAGCCACATCTCCCCAACTACACACCATCACCACGCCGCTGCCCTTTTCCATCTCCACCTTCTCGTCTGCCATGATAAGAACATCAACATTGTACAAAGGAACAGTGGCGTGCTTTCCAACTAATCCTTGATATCGTTCATCATGAGGATGTACAAGCACAGCAACACACGCGCCCAGCATCTCAGGGCGTGTCGTGCTCACGATAATCTCTTTCCCACCCACCAAAAACACGATGTCATGAAAGAATCCTTGGGATTCCATATCTTTCAGTTCAGCCTGGGCAATCGCTGTCCTGCATTCCGGGCACCAGATCACAGGTGCATCCTTGCGATAGAGATGTTCCTTGCGGTAGAGATCCAAAAAGGAAAGCTGGCTTGTTGTGATGGAGTCTTTATCGATAGTAGAGTAGATATCCTTGAAATTGCAGCTCATTCCCAGCCGTTTCCATGCATCAACAAAATCATCGCGAAGCTCATTAATGGTGCTGTTGCACAGTTTGATAAACGCAGCCCGTTCCATGTCGGTGCTGCGCACATTCTTGAGCTTCTCAACCATGCGTTCGGTGGGCAATCCATTGTCATCCGTGCCAAAAGGAAAGAACACATGCATGCCCTTCATCCTGAAGTAACGCGCCATGAAATCAATATGGCTGTAGGAGAACGCGTGCCCGACATGCATCTTCCCGGAAAGCGTGGGCGGCGGAGTGTCAATGGAATAAAAAGTTCCTTTTGAAGGAGTCAGGTGAATCTTGTTTCGTTCCCAAGCCCTTATCCATTTCTTTTCAGTTTCAATGGTGTTATAGGTTCTGTCCATAAGCCACATCAGGCAGAGAGTATCTTAAAAAACTTCCCTTCTTTCAAAAGCTTTAAATAAAGTCCTTCAATCGTTCCATTGAACGGGGCGGTAGCTCAGCCTGGGAGAGCTCTTACCAAAAGTAAGTCTCAGACACGGCTGAAGACCGTGGTGTCGGGTGTTCAACTCACCCTCGCCCCACTTCTAGTATTTTTTTCGCTTTGTTTAATGTCAAGAACCACCGGTCACAGACCGGTGGCATGTTCATGACGCGAACATGAAC
>CAYJXC010000006.1:0-10910 GCA_964374075.1 Candidatus Woesearchaeota archaeon | reverse complement strand
TTTGCAGCGATAATCTAGAACAACACGGAATTGCCCCCTGTTCTAATCATGCGGAGGATGAGCATTAGTAAAGCGAGCAATCTGACCTGCGGAAGGACCATAGTGGAAATTCAACGCAAAGCAATTGCGTTCCCCATGATGACTAGCATTGCCTCCAATACTTTCCTGAAGAAAAAGAAGCCTGCCTCCCTCATCATCCAGAGACAAGAGTTTTTCCAGATTCTGTTGTGCAACAGCCATGTTCATACAGAGCAAGCGCAAGAACAGTTTTATAAAGATTTCTAAAGAAGGGAAATAAAGCAGGGAAAAGCTACATGATGATTCTGCTCACATGATTCTCTTTCTCAACTCGAATAACAGAATCCACAAAACTCTCAATCTTGTCTTCATGGCTGACCAGAATAATCTGCTTGGCATCGAGCTCATCGAGCACGTCTCTCATGCGATCTAACTGCTCGTTCGAAAATCCATCCGTCGGCTCATCCAAAATCAGCACATCACGCGTCTTCACCACACCCACAATATTGTTGATCACCTGATTCAAGGCAAGCCGGTAAGCCAGCGCAGCTGCTGTTTTTTCTCCCCCGCTCAAGAAAGTGTAATCAGTTTCATATCCATTCTGCTCAATAATCGGGCTGAACGATTCATCCAGGCGCACTTTCATCAACTCGCTTTCTACCAGCATCCCAAACCACTTCTGGAACAAGAGATCAAAATCACGATGCACCTTCAGCATCACCTGCCGTTCGAGCACCTCCATCAGAGGCACAAAGCATATCTCCAGCCACTCACGGAACTGCAGCAAGCCTTGCATCTGCTGTTCGAATCGTTTGAGTTCAAGGAGTTCCTCTTCAAGATTCTGCACATCGCGTTCCAACACGCTCTTTTCCTTCTCAAGAGAAACCTTCTGCATGAGATAAGCCCGCTCTTCTTCTTGGAACTGCTCTAAACGTTGACGGAAAGTGTGTAATTCCTTCTCCTTGTGCTCAAAGGTTCGCGTGCGCTCACGCAGGGTATGCGACGTGGCTTCCGCTTCTGCAATCTGCCGCATACTCTTCGCTGCAAGAGCTTGGAATTCCCGTATGCGCTGTTGTTTTTCATCAAGCATCTTTCGTTTAAACTGCAGCAACTCCTGTGTATGTGAAAGCGCTTTCAAACGATCAAGTTCCTGTTTAAGCTGTTCCAAAGGTTGTTGCAGCATCGCCCCTTCGTGTTCCAAAGTCTTCATCAGTGCTGTTTGTGTTGCAATCTTCTCCTGTTCAGTGGCAGAAACATTCTTCTTGTGCGTGGCAGAGACCTTTTGTGTGCATAAAGGACACACCTCAAGCTGTTCTAAATCACTCAAATGTTTTTTGCTGGTTGCTATTCTCACCGCACACTCCTGCTTCTTCGATTGAATCTCACGCAGTTTCTCCTCAGTTCGGCGCAGTTTCTCTTCCGTATTCGTAAGTTTCTCGCGGTTAAAAGAAACATCTTTTGCATGCAGATCGCGTTCCAAGTGGGTAATATCCTGTTCGAAAGCGGAAAGTGCGGTGCGTGCTTGCTGCTCATCCTGTCGATAGTGCAAAAGCGCAGTCTCTACAGCCCTGAGCTCCCTCTGCTGTTCATGAAAAAATGCAAGATCTTTCTCTCCTAGAGTGATATGCTGTTTCATAGCGGAAATGTCTCGCTGCGCGCGTCTGAGAGGTAAGGTCAAGGTCTCAATATCCTTCTGCAGGCTGCGAAGCTGCTCACGCAAAGAATGGGCACGCTGTTCCTTCTCAGGCTGCACACCGAGGCGGTCCTGCAAAGCCCGTACGCGTGCTCGGAGCATCTTCAAAAAAATCTCAGCGTGATCGTGTATGCGTTTGTACTTGTCAATGCCGAACACCTTCCTCAGCGTGTCAACTCTATCGCTTTGATCTGCTAACAAAATGCTTTTCATCTCATCCTGTGGCGTGTACACAGTATAGCGATAAATCAAACTCTTCTTGGTAAGCAGCTCCTGGGGATACTGCAGCAGCTCCAAGATCTTCTGTTTCAGTTCAAGAGGAGTCAGTTCACGTTTCATGCCGTCGATAACCAGGTAGCCCGCATGTTGAGTTACGCTGCTTCCACGCTTCAGCGTGCGTTGAATCACAACATCTTTCCCGTCAACATCAAAATGCAGTTCAACACTTCCATCTTTCGCGCCATGCCTCAGAAGAGAATTCCCGCTCAGTTCCTTGGTAATCCCAAAAAGTGCAAAGTCAAGGGCGTAGAGGAGGGTGCTTTTTCCGCTCCCGATATCTCCAGAAAGCAGGATGGTCCCCTGCGGAAATTCTACATGCTCATCAAGATAGCTTCGGATGTTCTTCAGTGTTAATCCCTTAATCTGCACGGTTCAGCACCTCACCAAGTCCAAGAGCTTTGACAAGGTCAGAGCAGACACGATCTTCAAAATCACCGACACGTTCTCCATCAAGTTTCTCTCGGTCAAGGAGGCGCATCAAGGTGTGTGCCAAGGAAACTCCATCGCGCTGTCCGAAAAAAGAAACCAGATGGTGGTGGACATGTTGCCTCAACAGTTCCTCCTCAACCTGCATAACACTTCCCTGTTGGAGGGGCATCTCGGCAAATTCCTTGCTCGTGAGTTTGTACGTGTTCTTCAGCACAATAGAGGCGCCACAGGAAAGGAACAGTTGATTGAAGGGAATGTCGCTCACCTTTCCCTCGCTCAGACATCCTTCCACACGAACAGTCACAATCGCGTCGCGAACCTGCTGTTGCGACAGCAAACGCTGCAGTTCTTTCTTGACATCTTCTGCACGTTTTCCTTCAGCATCAAGGACAAAGGAAACAACCCTCTTCATCTCGACAGGCATATGTTTCATCGTGCACTGCCCTTGTGCATTCATCTTCACCAGATAGAACCCGCCATGCTTCAGCTTCTCCAATTCCTTGAAATTATTCGGAAACAGAGGTCCAGGATACGCCATCATGCCATATCCCGCATGCTTCATATCGCGTGAAAACACCATATGCGGATGTCCGCCAGCATAGTAATGAAAGGTCTTCGGCAAGCTCATCAGAGGCTCGCTGTCCACCATCTCAAAATCCACAGGCTTAAACTCGGTGAGCAGGCTGTGAAAGAGAAAAATCTTTAATCCCTGTTCCTTCTCGAGGTTGGTCCTGTCCAGTTTCATGTAGTCAAATTTCTCCAATCCGCCTCGCAACCCCACCATCCCGGCAATCTTCACGCCAGTTTTGTGATCGGTGGTAACAGCCAACGTTCCACGCTCGCGGTCAAACTTAAACACCAGAGTGCACAACCCGCTCTTCTCCAGCACTTCGAGCATCGTCTTTCCACTCGGTGAGTAATCATGGCTTCCAGGAATGACATACACCCGCACACCAGCATCACACAGTTTCTTCATGCCCATCGTAACAACCTTCATGGCATCAATGCTCGGTACACTGGTATTAAACAGGTCACCAGCAATCACCACAAAATCAACATTTTCTTCTAAACATCTATCAACAGCGACCAGAAACGAGTGAATGCTTAATGCCCTCAGTTTATCTTCTCGCCAACCTCCGATGTGACAGTCCGAAAAATGGGCAAAGGTTATCATGGTTCACGAAGGAGTGAATAGTGTCCACTCATGCACCCAGTACAAAATTGATGTGATGCATAAGGGATACGCGCACGTGAATCAAGAGGCACACGAGCAAGAGCATCGTACATCCCTTGAAGTGACAAATGATAAAACCCATCCACGCCGATCTGGCGTCGAAACTCCTCATCATCAGGAATGGTAGTTGCTCTAAGTTCTGGCTTGTGAAAGTCAATCCCAAAGAGACAATCTCCGATGATCTGAGGAGAAGAGACATAGAGGTATACCCCTTGTGCTCCAGCTTGGCGCACCAGGCGCACGCGCGAGCGTGCAGTATTTCCTCGAACAATCGAATCCTCTGTCAGCAGCACAATCTTTCCTGCAAGAACTTCAGGAACTGGAGTCAGCTTCAAATTCACGCCGCGATCCCGCAACACATCTGCAGGTCTGATGAAGGTGCGTCCAATGTAATGGTTGCGAATGAGTCCTCTCCTCAGGGGAATACCAGACTCATCAGCCAAGCCTTCTGCAGCAGATCTCCCAGAGTCTTCCACAGCAACAACCACATCTCCCTTCACAGGATGCTCTCGATAAAGTTGTTTGCCAAACTCGACACGTACGAGGTGCACATTCCTACCAGCGATATGGCTATCTGGTCGTGCAAAGTAGACATGTTCAAAAATACAGGGACGCAACTCTTCCGCTTGAGCGAACCGATATTCCTGGACGCCTCGAGGACTTATAGTCACCACCGTACCTGGTTTCACATCACCAATCCATGCCGCTCCTTCAATGTCAAGAAATGCTGTAGTCTCTGAGCTGAGAATGTAACCACCATTCAACCGTGCAAGACTGAGAGGCTTAAAACCAAGGGGATCACGAATGCCAAAGAGAGTATCTCCGGTGATACCGACAATGCTGTACGCTCCATGCAGCTGTGAAGCAGCATTCCCTAAAATCTCTTCCAATGTCTTTCCGTTTGCAGAGGCATAGGATGCAAGAAACATTTCTGAATCCGAAGACTTCTTAAGGATAATGCCTTCCTGTAAAAACTTCCGTTTCAGGGGTTGAAAGTTGGTCAGTTCCCCATTGTGGCCATAAGCAAGATAGCCATGGCGCGTTTCCCCCTCAAAAGGTTGTGCATTTTCCGCAGTACACTCGCCCTCAGTGGGATAACGAGTATGGGCTATGGCAGCTAAGAAAGAACCACCAAGTTTTCTTTTTCCTTCATTCAGAAAATCCACCAGTCTATCTCCAACAAGTCCCATGTCAGCACGGCAAAAAGTCACAGTACCATTAGTTAACGCAACACCAACCCCATCTTCTCCACGATGTTGCTGGGAATACGCTCCCTTAAAGAGGACTTCATCGGCAATCGCTTCTAATCCATACACACCTGTTAAGGAACACATACAAAACCCCCAATCTCAAGAGTATAACACGAAAGGGATTTATATAGATTAAGGTGCTAGATGACAAGTAATCAGCTCAACTGAAGTTTCTTCCCGTTCTCCAGCAGATGCAAGTCCCTCCCAAGCTTGTACCCCATATCCTCCCCTAGGGTAACGGTCCCTCTCACCACATCCTTCGGTCCATGGGTGGGAATGAGATGTTTCGGTTCAGCAAGGGTAATAAACTCTTCAACATCCTGGCGTCGGGCATGGCCCGACACATGCACATCGCGAAACACCTTCACCCCAAACTCGCTCAATCGCCTCTCAACCTCCCGCCTGTTCGCAATGTTGGGCTCCACCGGAATCACCCGGTTCGAAAAAATCATGTAATCCTCGCTCATGAACTGGAAGGGATAATCCTCCCGCATCATCCTGCTCAAGACAGAATTCCTCTCGCCCTGTCCGCCCGTGCAGATAATCAAATAATCGCTCGGTCCTTGCTTCTCAATCTCCCGTAACTTTCTCTTCACCTCCCTCCCATACCCGACAATCTCTGCATGCTTCCTGAAATCAACAACCCCAACCTCCTCAGCAGCATCGCAATACTTCATCATGCTTCTTCCCAAAATCACAACCTTCCTCCCCATCTTATTTCCGAACTCAATGAAGCTTTTCAAGCGCGCAATGTGCGAGGCAAAGCACGTCCCCACAATAGCTCGCTCCTCATGTCCGCTTCTCATCAGCACATCCTGCAGCATCTCTCGCGCAATGCGCTCGCTCAGTGCCTTCTCAGGATGGTGTGTATACAGCGAATCCACAAACAATGCCAGCACCCCTTCATCGCGCAGTGCCTTGATCCGTTCATAGTCTGGTTTCTCCCCCACAATGGGGCTGTTGTCAAACTTGAAATCAGGAGCATAGAGAATCGCTCCCTCCTTCGTGTGCAGCACCACAAAACTGCTCTGCGGTGTGCTGTGAGACACCGCAACAAACTCCAGCGTGACATCCTTGGCAATCCTGATCTCTTTTCCTAATGATATCTGCTTCATCGGGTTCTTAATAGACAAGTCATCATCCCTCATCATGTGCTGCAGCACAGCCATTGTATAGCTGCTCCCATACACCGGTGCTTTGTAGTGTCCGGCCAAATACGGCACCGCCCCAATGTGGTCAAAATGACAATGGGAGAGAGCAATCGCTTTCACGAGTGGTTTCCAGCTTGTTATCACGCGATCATCCGGCACCGCATCCAGTTGAAGAAGCTTCGGCAAGGTCAAATCATCCCTCACCCCTCCCTCTTCCTCAAAGTCCACAATCTTCTGCACATGAAAGCCCATGTCAAAGATAGCTGCAGTCGTTCCAGATTTCACAGCCACCATATTCTTTCCCACTTCATCATACCCTCCAACACCAACAATCTCTGCCATTCACTCACCATGCCTCGCAGAACTCACCAACACGACAACAGCCAATCCCACAAACCAGCCACCCAGCACCACGATCACTCCCAACAAATCCTGCAGCGGACTCTGAAACAGGAGAATCTTGCTCAGCACAAACTGCGCAGCATAGAACGGATTGTACGGAATCACCTTTGCCACGAGCACAGGCATCGCTTCCACAGGTAAAATCGTGCTGGACAAAAACAGCAGCACAAATCCCACGCTCAATGCCCCCACCATGCTCGTTTCAGGGCTTCTAAAAATACTGCCAATCAACATTCCCAGCAAGACAAACACCCCAGCAATCAGCAACACCACGCCGCTCACCGGCAGAAAGAGAGCAAACAACTGTTCCTGGAAAAAGAACAGCGCAACAGCAAACAACACAAGCAACTGCGTAAGAATCACCAGCATGTTCGTGACAAAATTCGCCAGGACAAACACCCACCGTGACGTAGGAGTGATCAAGTTCTTGAACGCCACACGTTCGCTGCGCTCACGCACCTCCAGCGAAGAGGCCAAAAACAATCCCACAAACATCACAATCAGTGCCACCAGCGTCGGGAACAAATAGTTCAACCTGCTCTTCTCCTGCGCCACATTCTCAATCTTTGCATCCAAAGGACTCACGATCTTGCCAGCGCTCTGCATCTTCACGCCGCGAATGTCCATCAGCACATGGTCAAGACTCGTGTCCAGCACAGCAACATATCCAAGATTCTCATTCACCAGCACCTTCATCGCTGCCAAATCACGCACCGCTCCATCTCTCACCGTGTCAAACGTGTTGACCGTTTTCACCAGATCATCAGCTCGGGAGCGAAGAGCAGCAAGATACTGGTCCGCAGCGGTGGTGATATTGGAAGATCCCTTCAGCTCATTGATCTCTGCCTGCAGCTGCTCAAAGGGAAAACCACTCAGCGAAACGCTCACATTGGAGTGCAGCAAAATATCATGCAGCTTGTCAATCGTGTCAACAGCGCTTCTGCTATTCCCGCTCATCTCATCCAACAATGTCTGCTTGTCTTCTAAAGTCTGTCCAGATCGTGCAAGAGTATCCAGCACGTTCGTCGCCAATTGCTCCCCAATCTGCTTCGACTTCTTCTGCACTTCCGCCTGCAGCTGCTCAATCACCAGATACACCAAATTCTCTCTGCTCTTGTCCACAAAAAAGGTCACTGTTCCCCCAGACTCCACCGTGAAGTCATCAGGAAACACCATACACACAGTAAACACCCCTCACTTCACTCCCTCCGTGCACTGATCCTGGCTCTCTGTCTCTACAACACTCATCTGTCTCTGCTTCAATGCATCCACCAACGATGTTGTCAGGGGAGTGTATGTTGGTGCAGACACCCCCACCACCAAGCTGTACACGCTCGCAGTACTGAACGCCACGCTCATCAAGATAATCAGCAGCAACGGCCCCAGGATGACAATGACTGCAGAGCTGCGGTGCCTGACGAGCAACGTCACATTCTTCTTCACCAACGCTATCAGTTTCACAGCCATCGTGTATTCGTCAGCTCCTCAAACACATCTTGCAAGCTCGGTTTCCTCACATCCAAGGAAACTAGTTTATCCCCCTCATTCGCCACCACAGCCAGCAGATTCCTCACCAAGTTGTCCGCATCCTGTGTATACATGACTAAGGTATGGCCATCCACATAAAACTCCTTCAGCTGCAGATCCTGAACCAGCACATCATACTGCCCGCTGGCAGTCTGCACATGAATTTCTTCCTTCCCATGATAAAGCTTCCGCAGTTGTTCCACGCTCCCCAGGCGAAGAATCCTTCCCTGATGCAGCACCGCAATCCGGTCGCACAGCACTTCCACATCCCCTAACAAATGAGAGGTGATAATAACAGTTGTCCCCAGATCATTCACCTTCTTGATCAATCCCAAAATATCCCTCCTCAGCAGCGGGTCCAAATCCTCTGTCGGTTCATCCAGGATCAGCAGCTTCGGATCATGCACCAAACTGCAGGCCATCTCGAGTCTCCTCTGCATGCCTCCGGAGAGCTGTTCAGCCAACTGATGCCGCTGCGGCAGCAGATCCAAGAATGCCAAAACTCTCTCCACATGTTCCTGCAATCGCTTCTCCTTCATCCCATACAGCGTTCCAAAATAGGCAATGTTTTCCTCAACAGTCAATCGCGGATAAAAACTGCTATCCTGCGCAGTAAACCCCAGTTCACGCTGTAGCTCCTTCTTCACGCGCCCCAACGGTTCTCCCTGATAGAAAACAGCTCCGTGATCAGGCTCATAATATCCAATCATCAGTTTCAGCAAGGTTGTTTTTCCCGAGCCATTCATCCCCACAATCCCGAGGATCTCACCCTCCAGCACACCAAGAGAAACAGCATCAACAGCCACGCGCCTGCCAAAGCGCTTCGTCACCCCTTTCAACTGAAGCACATCCATTCACATTCCACTATCTCTGTCTCTTTTAAGGTTTATGATGAGAAATAGAGGAACAGAAGAGCAGAGGGAGAAGGAAGGAAGAACACAAAGGTTTATATATAATATGTGTATGCACAGTATTAAATAAAAAAGGAAAGGAGCGAAGAACATGCCAACCATTACACTCTCAGTACCTGAAGAACTGAAGCAAAAAATGGACAAATCAAAGTTCATCAACTGGTCTGAAGTAGCACGAGAAGCAATTCGTCGCAAAATTGCGCAATTAACAATCCTAAACACAATTGCTGAGAAATCAAAGCTCACTGAAGAAGATGCCTTAGAAATCGGAAGGAAGATCAAAAAAGCAATGTGGAAGAGATACAAAGAGCACGGATGGTAAAAAATGGAATTGGTGGTGGATACCAATGGTGTGATTTCCGCCCTCCTCAAAGCAGCAAAATCTCGAGAAATTATATGTTCACCGAAGTGTAAGTTATACGCTCCAGAACAGATGGTAACTGAAGTGCTTCATCACAAGGAGGAGATTATGGAAAAAGCTGGCATAGCAGAATCTGAATGGGAAGAACTACAACCCATTGTATTCTCCAATATGACGATGGTTTCAGAAAAAGAATTCAAGCATAAGAAAGAACAAGCAGAAAAATTAGCAAAGCACCCAGAAGATACCCCATTCTTGGCATTATTCTTAGCAAAAGATATTCCCCTCTGGTCAAATGATAAGGATATGAAACAGCAATCAACAGTAAAGGTAATGTCAACAGAGGATCTGGTAAAAGAATGGTAATAAAGATCTTCTTCACTCAGCCTTTCTCTCTTGTAAGCTTTATCGTCAGCAAATCCCCCACCTGTAAACCTCTCGCCGCACCAGCGCGCACCTCCAGCACGCTCTGCGCTCGTGTCCCTCTCACATGCCACACAAAGGGTTGCACATCTCGTTCAATCTGCACGATTCTTCCGCTCTCATTGATCCACACCACATCCAAGGGAAAAAACACAAACAGCATATGAAGATCGATCTGCTGCTCAGAAGGAAAACTCAGCACAATGCCTTCTCCCATTTTCAGCCGCAGAGCAAACATCAATCCCCGCAGCCGGGAAAGGAAAGTATTATGCAATCGGCAAGTAAAAAGTTTTTTCCTGTGCGCATACAGCTCCACCTCGTCCATCAGTCACCTCATTCAGGATAAGCCAAAGGCGAAGGCAGCAGCTCCAGGTTGATAATGCAACAGTCTTCCTCGCCGTGCAAACAAGCTCTTCATCGCTTCCAGAAAGACCACAAGATCACCGCGCGCTGCATTCACCTGCGCAATGTCCAGCACCTTCTTTGTATCAATCCTCTTCAAGGCATCCACCAGTGCCGTATCCACCACATCCCCATACAATACACAACTCCCAATCACGCACATCCTGCAACCATCACGCAGTTCAGCAATAGCCTCTCCCAGCTGTCGGCACTGAGGGTAGTCTAAACTGTTCACGAGAACAGGTAAAACACGAAGCTCGTGAAGTTTGTCGCGGCTGGCAAATTGTAAAAAGGGAAGCTGAGCTTCCACAGATGCCCCCTCTTCAAACGCAGCGTAATCATTCTGTAAGGCAGGAAAGGAATTCATCAGCTGCTGCCCGCGTTCCTTGTCCACATCAATAATCCCGAAGGGCGTCTTCCATCCGGAAAACAAGGACGTAAAGAATCCATAATCATTCCCGCCCTTTCCCATGATCACAAACAACTCCGGAAACTGGCTCTCCGCAATCTCCTTGTACGCCCACGCGCACACCTGCCCGATCTGCTGGTAATTCCCATACGGGCTCAACACCCCCAACAGCTGCTGGGTAGTTCTTCTGGTAGGTAATTCACCAGGCCCTTCCGCATGCAGGAAGCAGTTCACCACTTCCTTGTCCAACAGGTCAAAACTAGACGGATACCATCTTCCCATCGATTGAGGTTGTCGATGAAGCATATAATCTAGAAAGAAAAGAAACTATAAAAAGATGTCTATGGTTCAACGGTTATCGCTAAAGTACCTTCACGGTAGCGGAGAGCATTCAAAGTAGTATCACGCCACTTAACAAATA
>CAYJXC010000005.1:0-11227 GCA_964374075.1 Candidatus Woesearchaeota archaeon | reverse complement strand
AATGTCGCTTTCTAATCCAGATTCGAACTCAAGCTCATACTCAAAAAAAGCATTGTTGGCGCCTGTATTTCTCCTGAAGGAGAGAAAGTCTTCCACTTCATTTTCTGTGTTTTTGGCAAATCTCACGTAAGGATAAGGTAATCCAGCAAAGCGTAGGAATTGGTTATACTTTGTGCTTCCTTTGGCAGTGATGCTGCCACTTTGTAGCTCGGGAATTTCTTTTGATGTTAAGGCTGGGATGATGTTTGCAAAGGTTTCTCCTATCTCCAATCTGTCGGCTGACGCTTCCACTTTGAACGTTGTTGCTGATACAGGAATGATTGCTACCAGAAGAAGAACCAGTTGGAACAGGAACAATCTTCTCATGCATCACACCCTTTTTGTATGGGAATGGAGGGTTCTTTTTATAAATGTTCGGGTTGCAAGCGAAAGAGGACGGTCACGCGATACAGATCACGGCTGGTTTGACGGTCACGCGTGTGCAGCTCACGTGAGAGAGTGAGCTCTCCGGGAAACACCTGTTTGAGCCTCTTTCCTAGTGCGAGCGCAGCTCGATTTGAGGAGATGTAGAAATCGATCCCTGTCTTCAGTTTCTCTCTTTTGGCAATGGTCACGTCCTCTTTGTTTTTCAGATAGTTGAGTGTATATTCGATGAGACGCTCGTTGGCTGGACGCAACTGAATAATGGCCTGGTAATAGAGAGCATGCCGCTGATCAGAGGATGGTGAATGCTTGTGCATGAGGAACTCCTTCAATCATGATGACATTATTTTGCGAGATGATACCTGCTTTGATGCCTGCCGCCACTGCTTCCTTTCCCACCAGATTGATGTTGGTTGTTTTTTTTAGGAGTGCGATAACCTCTTCTTTTGCTTTGCGCTCTCCTTTGTAAAAACTTTCGCTTACCTTGAAATCGATGTGATCTCCATGAAGAATCTTTCCGAGAAGGTTTTCATCACAGACTGCCACCACTTCCCTGTTTCCGCTGTACGAGCCACTCTTGTGAATTTTGACATACATCTAGATCTTTCCCTTGGTGGGGTGCTTCGCACCGCATGCTGTACATTTCATGAAGGTCACCCTCTCTTCCTTGATGAGCTGCGTGTCTGGCTTGTGACATTCCTTGCAGAGCACAAAATCGTTGCAGAATCGTGCAATTTTTTCATTGATGAGAGAGGAAGAGAGTTTTCTTCCCAAGACCAGACGTGGACCATCAATCGAAGCTGGGGTGGCAAGTTCTCGCTGAAAATATTTGAGGAGCTGCTCTTGGGGACGCCGGAGCGTATCGCAGATCTGCGCAAAGTTCGTGATGACTGTTTTGTTCCCTTGGATATGCCCTGCAACGGTCGGTATCTCAAAGCGCTCGGTCTGTTTCTTGACTTCGGGAAGCTTTGCCTTTGCTTGCTCCAATAATTGTTCGTAGTTGAAGGTATGCATACAGACCAGGAGAGAAGGAGGTTATTTAAAGATTGCTTTTATGCAAAACTATCTCAATTCTGGACGAAACAATTCGACGGTAACCCTACCATATGACGTTTTATTACCAACTAATCTCTCTAAATGTTTGTATGTTTCTTTAGGTATTTGTGTTCTAATTACTTCAGGTAATGGTGTATTTCTATCTATCTGGAAATGATAATTTGTGCTCCGTGGTGATGGATTCTGACCTGAAGGATATTTTAATATAGCATAATAGAACGTAGTAGTTCGTCCATCAAAATTTATTTCTTCTCTTCTTTATTGTTATTCTTCCTTCTAAAACTTCAGGTGGAATTGTTTGCATATTTTAACTATTCACTTAGAATCATTTTATAATGCTTTCGGATATTCTCATCCTCATAGTAGTAATTACAGTACCTTATAGTGTCCTGGCTTATTTTGATAGATATCGTTGTTTTTGAGGAGTTCGAGAATGATCTTTTCCACTTCGCCTTGAGTGATGTTGAGCGAAGTTGCTAACACTGGAAGAGAAACTCCTTCCTCTGATTTTTCAATGGAAGAAAGGACTCCTTGTGTTATCTCCGAGACTGGGGCTACAACTGTTTGTACTTGAAGAGCAGTATGCTGTTGTGGAATTTCTTGCAAATGAATAGCTTGTTGAAGAGCAGGAGGCTTTCCGTGTTCTTTCGTCAATTCAAGACGACGCAGCTTTCCCCATGAAGCATTGGTAAGTTTTTTGACAATTTCTGGAAGAATGTAGAGTTCATTGTTGTATTCACGAATTTTTCCGATGATCAGAACAAGATCTCCCATTTCGATATCGCGGAGAAGAGCAAGATTGTCTTTGAAGACGCGTATGCGAATCGTTCCTGATCCATCATCCACTGTCAGGGATGCGTGCGTGTCTTCTGGGCTGGCAAATGTTTCAATCACATTCGCCATGATATTCACGCGAGAGATTTGCTGATCTTTGAAGGTGATGTAGTTGGGAGAAAATTCCCCAGTGGTTTTCGTGTACGGGCTGGAAAGGATGCTGGCAATCCATAGTTTATAGGCGGTTTGTCTGGCTTGCATGGTCAAATCTTCGAGATCCAGCCGCGCCGTGGTTCATACACTTCACCCTCTCTTTTTAATTTTTCGATGATCTCTTCCACCTGTGCCTCGGTAATGTTCTTTTCAACAGCTTCTGACATAATGTCTTCAATGGGGATGGCTTTCTTTCCTCGCGCCTCAATCTCGTTGATGATCTCGCGGATAATGATAATCTTATTTCTGGTGGAGGCTGGAATACCTGTGGATATCCGATCAATATCAATTTGCCCTGTTTCGTAATCGAAGCCAACCTGCATCAAGCAGTAGCGCAGAATGGAAATGGCTTTTTTTGCATCACCGCGCGTGACCTTTTGCGACAAACGGACACGTGCCGAACCTTCTGCTAATCTCACCAGGGCTTCCAACTGGCGAGCTGAGATGGGGATGGGACGAATGCCCTCTTCCCCCGTTGTTCCTGAATTCCTTAAGGTGACATAAAAGTCTTTGATCTCTTCCACAGCACCTGATGTCAACTTTGGATGGATATTCTGCCTGACATATGCTATATATCTCTTCAAGAGGTCAACGGGAATTTCTGGTTTGGTGGTGTCTGCTTGCTGCTGCGTTGCCAAGACGTGCGTGGCAATGAGAGTATCCTTTTCCTTGTTGGGCAAGTCACGGACCGGGAAGATGAGATCAAAGCGGTTGATCAGTGTTGGGGGTAAATCAATCTGCGCAGCAATGGGCTGATAAGGGTCAAATCTTCCTAACTTCGGATTTGCTGCTGCGAGAACTGAAGTTCTTGCGCGGAGCGTTGCCTGGATGTTTGCTTTTGAGATAGTGACTGTGTTATGAAGAACAAGGCCTTCGCTGATAAATGTTCGCGTTGGTTCTACAGTGACATCATAGACCCACTTTATGTCTTTATTATCGATTATTTTTATCCCTTTTATTGTTATCAACCGTATATCTCCCCCTATAAACTTCTTTATTGCTTTTATTTTTTCTTTGATCCTGTGGATTTTTTCCTGCCCCATGCTTTTTATAATCTTCATGATTTTTGGGTACACCTTTGCATCTTTTCTTTTTTCATAATTATACAGCGAAGAAACAGATACCTGCAATACTTTGGCAATTTCTTTAGTGGGGATATTCAACGTTCTTCGTATTTCTCTGCTTTCTTTGCTTTTTATGATGTGCTCGCTTTTCTGTATTTTTTCTTCTAGAGCTATAATATATCTTTTAACCGTTTCTCTGTGAGCATTTTGATTTTTATCAATATTGTTATAGAAATATCCGTCACACATTTTAAGGTCTTTAAGCATCTGATATACCTCTTTTAGTGTTGCTGGAGGCATAACATCCCGATCATTTCTCCTTTGTTTACTACGCTCTATCATTCTTCTTATTTTTTCCAATCGATGATCATCATTCTCTACAATACCACCATAAAATCTTTCCATACTTTCTTGACCGGAGAGTATAACCTTGTAGTATAGTTTGCCTTCTGAGATATCTCGTGTGATATAAGAGTACATTCCATCCTGAAGCAGGATGTCCTGATAATCTTTTGCGAGCTCATATGAGGCCGTTCTGTATCCCATGCGCTCTTTATCAACTAATCCATCCCCCTTAAATGCGGTTCTTAAGAATTCTCGTTTGAATGGAAGCTCTAATCTTCGTACTATGTCTTCAACCTTCTTTTTTGGTGCTTTGTTTGTAAGATGCATAAAATTCTCTCTGAAGAAATGGTAGAGGGGGATAGAAGAGATTTGGTATGTTGTTAAGTCCTTTGTCGCGTGATCTGTTTTGTTGGCATATCGCACATTTTTATTCACTGCGGTGTTAAAAAGATTTGATAGAAGATAGTTTGATTCTGCATTGATATGCTGGTTTGTGTTAGAAATACCTATTTCTGCATAGCTCCGAGGGGGATTATAATGGGAATGGCCTTCTGATGTGAGATATCCTAGAAAGCGCGAAAATTGCCTGTCTCCTGTTGAAGGAAAAGAAATCTCTTTGTGCGTTGTTTCTTCTGGAATAATAAGGAAAGGTTTTTGTGTCTGTGTTGGTAATTTTTTGGGAGAGGGGGCAAGCATGCCTTTTTTGATGTGCTGTGCTTCAATCTCTTTCACGCCGTTTTCGTATACAAAAACAGGATGTTCTGGAGTAACTGTGATTTTTCTTCCATTGCTATACTCAATCTCTACAAATTTCGAAGGTGCCTTGTGGCGACTTATTTTTTTTATATCTATGGGAAATATTTCTTTGAAGTCGGTTGTGAGCATTTTGAGATTTTTTACTGCAACAAGTTCGCAATCACCAATTCTTTTTATTTTATCCTTATTTTCTTCACATATCTTGTTTACAAATTCACCTATTTTTCTTGTTGTACCATCTGCAAAAAGGATTTCTGTATCTGGATGGTAGGACTGTTGAGCCATGGCCTCATGAAGTGCGGAAGTGTCTTCGACCGTCATTTTGTCCATTTCATCCAATAAAAGAAAACCACCGTTCGCCAGCACAATAGCACCTGCTTCCAGTGCCCATCCTCGCAAGAATTCATCTTTGACGACCGTCGCTGTAATACCTGCCGATGATGCTGACCGTCCTGCCACATAGCGGGCCTTCGGCGCGGCCTTGGACATGTACAACAACAAACTACTTTTGGCTGCACCTGGATCACCCACCAAGAGAATGTGGATGTCTCCCTTGGTGACTGTGCCGTCACCCTTCTCCTTTCTGATGCCGCCCATGAGCTGCAGGACCAATGCGCCCTTGATGTCTTCATGACCATAGATGGAAGGGGCAATAGAATTAATCAATCGCTGATAGATTCTTGGGTCATTTGCGAGTTCTTTGATTTGTTGCTCGTCTTCTGGTGTAATGACAATATCTTCGTACGTTTCTTCTATTGGTTCTATGTTATTTGCTTCTGCCACGAGATCAAAGCGAGTAAGTTGCGTTCCACCGGGAGCTTGAACAGGAACTTCTTTGATGATACCAACGACGCGAACCTTAGCGCCTGGCGTTGTGCGCTTCTCCATTTTTGGCTCGACAAGATCTTCGCGCAAGAAGACTGACAACCGTTTTGGTTGCTCTCCTCCCTCCAGTGCTTCTGTGGATTCTTCTAAGACGAGACGTTGTGCATCAACAAGATCTTTAGAAAGGAGGCGAAACCTTCCTCTTCTCCCGCAGGAACAACGAGATGGCTCGCGGAACTTCTGTTCAATTTGCGGAATCGTCATCACATTACCACAGGCAGGGCACTCAAACTTAGCACTGACCACTTGAGGCCGTACATCTGATGCCTGGCGCACCAACCCCTCGAGAACAATGAGTTTGTTGATATGCTCGCTTCGAATGTCGCGCACCTTGACAAAGAAGGAAGAAGTCAATTCTTTGAGGCGAACACGCATCTGAACATTTTCCGCAATATTGAACTGCTGAATGGCGATTTCCATGGAGCGCAGCGCGTCCTCAGGTTCGTTCGTGATGTATTCAGACAGGTCCGGGTCAAACTTGAGAACGTCGGAAAACGATATCACGATGGAGCGTTCGCCCTTCAGTATCAAAGAATGAAGAGCGCTCAGATAGGACGCTTCAATAAATTCATGACATTTCGCTATCTGTTCTTGGACATCAACCACTTTTTGCCCCCGTGCAGCCTTAGAATTAGGATGTTGTTTATATATTTTATTGATGTGGAAAAGTGATATTACTCCAGAGTTACTTCTTCCTTCTTTCTTTTGTTTTCTTCACTGGCACGCTTCGCCGACACAGTTTTTCAGGAATGCGAGACGCTGGTGAAATTGCTGCAGAAGGTTTGTGTAGCAGGTATTGTTGTGCTGGCTCTCCAACTGATAGGGGTCGCCTGTTGGACGACACTCGTCTGGCGTCAGCGCATAGAGTTCTCTTTCATCTACGATATTATCACCATTATAATCGTATTCTACGTACTGGTACTCTCTCCCATTGTGTAGGTTTTGAGTGCGCAGTCCTGTGTACTTATAGATAAGGGTATTTTCAATTAAAAAGTCCTTGCGCCATTGGGTTGTTGATGGGTGCGCCAAGAGTGGTATGAGCGATCGTCCCTCTTGTTGTAATCCCGGCGTGGCATCTGCCCACTCTAAGATTGTTCTGGCATAGTCCACGTTTATCATGAGGTGATGAACTGTTTGGTTTGCAGGAATACCTGGACCACGCATGATCAGTGGCACCTGAAGTGGCTCATAGGGATGATGCTTGCCGTTCTTGAAGCGATGTTCTCCCAACAGGTATCCGTTATCACTCGTAAAGCCTCTATCGAACGATAATCTTGGTCATCGGTACGGATGATTATGATGTTCGGGCGCACTTCTTGCGACTGGCTTTGCACAGACGTCACTATCATTGCGCTGATGATCATTCCTACTATAAGTCCATACAATTTTACATTGGAAAAAACATCTGCCATCGTTTCGCTACATTACTTCTTTCTTTTCTGCAGTACTTTCACTAATTTATCAACAGCTTCACGTAGTTTAGATTCAGAACGCGTTCCTGTGCAGACAATTTTTCCATTACTAAAGAGCAAGAAGGTTGCACGTGTGCCGGGAAGCTTGTAGACAAGGCCTGGAAACTGCTCTGGTTCATATTCGGTGTTTTCGAGCTCTAAGGCAAGGGCATTGAGATTTAAGTCCATGCCGATGGACCCGGAAGCGACCATGTTCTGCACCTGGATCTTTGGTTCAACTGTTATCTTGACCTTGATTTTTTCAACATTTTGAATAATTTTCCTGACTGATTCGCGCACCTTGGTCATCGATTTGGCGCCTGTGCAGACAATCTTGCCTGAACTGAAGATCAATGCTGAGGTTTTGGGCTCTTTGATGCGCATCACTAATCCCGGGAACTGTTCAGGGTTGTATTCTGTGTTGGGCAGGGCTTCTGCCAGCTTAATCAAGGGAATGTCTTTTTCCAGAGAAGACGACGCCACAATGTTTTGGATTTTGATCTCGCGTTTTGGTCTTTTCGCCATAGGAACCCCCCTTCTGACCTCTTTATAAAGAGATGAGGGGGTTTATAAAGGTATTTATAAAGAAAAATGGTCAGTCAGAAGTTGTTGTTCACAAAAGAGGGGGCTACGCATCATCGTAGCCGCGCATGAATGCTTCTTCTGAAGCAGAAATCTCATCATTTTCGAGGAGCATCTCTCTTTCCTGTTCGCTATAAAAGTCGTCCTCCTCATGGTACCTCTTTGTTCTTCGAAAGGGTTGTTCCATTCCCTTCACCTCCCCAACAGTTGGTTTTGTCTTTCCCATCTGCTGGTGTCTTTGACCGCTGTTCGCTTGTTATAAAGAATTCTTTACCCCCATAGATTGGCAAATGTCTTCCACACCTTCGTGAGAATAGACTGTTCTTGCTTGAGCGGAAGACACATTCCATCCTCTAAGATGTTACTCTTGCACTCATAAGTGTATTGCGCTCGTTCGCCAGCTTCTCTCTGTTGCTTAATTGTGCCGTCTCCATCACAGTAGGAGGGAACGTCATTGATGTGAATCCTTGTATGCGGCTGAAGGCATGCATTAAACCCAGAGTTGACATAGCAGAATGTCAGCGGGCATTTGTGTTGCTGCTGGGCAAGCTTTTCGCGGAGCTTTTCTTGGCGCAGAAGCATGATGTCTGCTTCTGTTTGGTCAAGTATTCCTGAAGATGATCGTTGCGTGGATGAAGATTCTAAGGATTGCTGGCGTTCTTCCTGCTGCTCTTCTTTTCTTTCCTCAACAGCTGAGGATTGGATGGGTGAGGGTTCATCTTCTTGTGGTGGCTCTTCTTGTTGACTTTCTGGAGATGCTTCAGGAGAGGTTTGCGGTTGTTGTGGTGGCTGTACTGATGGTGGGATCTTGATGCCAAACTTCACTCTGGTGACATCAGGATCATTCAGCACCGTCATCATGGAATGATCAAAGAAGGTATATGTTCCTCCCTTCGCAAGAGGGCTTGTATGTTCTTCTTTGGTTGAGGTAGTGAACGTAAAGATAAATCCTTCTGGTTGAATATTTCTTATTGCCTGAATAGTGAATGTTTTTCCATTCACTTCATATTTCTTCTTTTGAGAAACCCCCCCGACGTGAGGAATCAGAAACGTATCAATGAGATCATAATTTTGCTCTGCACTCGCTTGGACTTTTGGCGTGATGACTAGTGAACATCTCTTTTCATTCGCTGCAAACGCTTGAATATAGAGATGACCGATGTCCAGTGTTGATCCCACCTTCAGTGTTTTATCTTTCATATTGTCTACTTTGATACGGCAGGATCCACCTTGTTCGCTGTCTGCTTTTTTCACCCGAATCTCTGTGGAGCCAAGAGTAATCCCCTTGCCTTCCTTCAATTCGATGATGTCAGCAACTACTGAGGGAATGATGATGAGCATGAAAAGGAAAAGAGAGAAGTTTCTGATGGGAAGACTTCTCCTTTCCCTGGGGCAGGATCTTTTTTTCATGGTGTGATACGGTCTTTCCTTTTGAAAGGTGTGTGGTGTTTTAGGGACACCACACCCCGATGGGTAAAGACACATGGAGGGGGAAGGTGGTCTGCTATAAATATCTTGAGAGGACCTCTGCACTCTATGAAGTGGTCCAACGCGGACCATTGATCGTATGGAGGTCATTTCAGGGTCCATTTTCTCTGTACCGGCTTCATTTTTCCAAGAACCACTCTGTGAGCTTGATTGTTTTTGTTGTTTCTGTGGACTCCATGGCAATGATCTTCTTTGCTTGTAAGGCATGAAGGATTCTGATGAGCGATGTCTTTGGAATTTTGGTGGCATGACGAATTTTTGCTTGCGTTGCTTTATGATTATTGCCCAGGAGGAATTGAATGACAAGCTGTTCTCGTTCCCTGAGCGTCGGCAAAATATGCTGGACACGAGAGAGGAGCTTTTGCTGTGTGGGCGGTGCTTGTTGAGATGCCATAACTTTTTGCTGTCTTCTCCTTTTCTTTCGCAGTATATGGGGGTACGGCAGATGGATCTGGTGAGGAGTGTGGAAGACATGCTCCTCTTCTTGTCTGCTGTGGAACCAATAGATGACCCCTCCGATGATAGCCATTGTGATAACAATGCCAAAGAAGAGCAAGGCGAATTCTGATGAATCTGTTGGTGCTTTTTCTTCCAGCTTGAGCTGAATGCGTTCAGCATCACCCTGGTTGAAAGCCAATTGCTGACGGTCAAAGTATTCATTAAATGAAGCAGTAATGATGCAATTTCCTGTCGGGACTGTCGGGAGAGCAAAGGTCCCGTATTTATCGGTGAATGCTGGCTCTGACGCGTCAATTTCTTTATCGCACACAAGTTTAATTTCTGCATCCTTCAAGAGGTTATCTAGCCTGTCAACAACAATCCCCTGCACTGATGCAACTGGAAAAAGGAAGATCGTCTCTTTCTTGGTCGCTGATGATGTTATTGTTTTTTTGATGTAATAATCTTTTCCATCAGTTTCTGCCTCATCGGCTATAAAGATCAGCTCATACACTCCATCAGGAAGATAGATTTCCATGACGTTTGCAGTCAGATATTCCGTAATTGTTAGTTCTTTGTTTGTCGCGAGATTCTTCTCCTTGATTTGAAGGGTGACATTCGTTATGTTTGTTTCTGTTTCCGCTTCTTTCAGCACAAAGGTGAGCTGATTAATCTGCTGCGCATCTGCCAGAGCAGCGCCGAGTAGCAGAAGTCCTACCAGAGACAGGAGGAAGAAGATGTTAGATTTTTCGGAAAGCAATGGTGAAGTGCTCATCTTTTATGTTTACCTTTGTGTATATTTTTTCTTTGGGGGCTTTGCCCCACGTGATGGTCGATGCACCTACCTTTTCCCGAATCTCTTTTTCATAGTCTTTTACATTATAGGCACTATCAAGATACAGAACAATGTGATCCTCTTTTTTGAGTTGGGCTTCTTTCCTCAGGGCTTGGATGTGGCGCGTGAGTTCACGAACGTATCCTTCCTTCTCTAGTTCTGGAGTGATAGTGGTATCAAGCTTGACCTGCACGACATCCCCTTTCTTGAGGATGATCTGTTTGACATTGACTTCATCTGCGATCAACTGCAAAAACTCTTCCTCGAGATCAACACCCTGCACCTCCAGCTTCCCGAGCGGTTGACGAACTGGAATCTTAGCTTTGGCACGTTCTTCCAATGCCATGCTCACCATCTCCCGTGTTTTGTGCATATCTGCATTCAACTTTTCTGAGATGAGCGTCGCGTCATACGCCGGCCAGCCCTCCAGATGGACAGACTCCATGAGCTTTTTGTTGTGCTTGCGAAACCCCTGATACAGTTCTTCAGCGATAAAGGGAGCAATGGGAGCCATCAGTTTGGCAACACTCATGATCGCGTAGGCAAGCGTTGCGGTGGCGTCTTCTTTTTCTCCTGTAGAAAAGCGCTCTCGACTGCGTCTCACATACCATAGAGAAAGATTAGTGATGCACGAGGCAAGGGCATTGCATGCCTTGATGGTATCATATTCTTCCAGTGCATGGGTGACATCACGGATTGTTGTGTGGAGGATACTGGTCATCCATTGGTCAAGAATATGCTTCTTTGCTGGTTTTGCAGGGATGGTGCCTTGTGCATGCATCTCATAGAACTGGTAGATGTTGTGGAGCAAGGTGATTACTTTCCTGTACACCTCTTGCACATTCTTTTCGATGAAGTTGAGATCTTCTGCGCGCATCAGCGGGGAGTTCATCAGGTAAAAGCGAAGCGCATCTGCG
>CAYJXC010000004.1:0-11494 GCA_964374075.1 Candidatus Woesearchaeota archaeon | reverse complement strand
TTGTAGCATATAAGAAAACTCCACCTAATCCAATAATTACAGAAGCAACATAAGCGGGAACCTCGCCAATAAGAGCCTTGATAACCATAAAAACTACTACTATCATAATTGCAGCAATAATTATGAGTTTACCCAAATCAATAATATCTTCTGTTAATTTTCTTGTTTCTTCTCCCATTTTTATTCAAGACTTGCATCAGGTTTACCGAAGAATTCCTTTTCTTTAAATCCAAATATTTTTGCCACCATATTTGAAGGGAACTCTTGGAGTTTAACATTGTACCAGCTCACCCTTCTATTATAAAGTTTTCTTTCTTTAACAAGCTCTCTTTCAACCCATCCGATGCTTTTCATTATGTTTTGAAAACTTCTATCCGCTTTCAATTTAGGGTATCTTTCTTGAACAACTAAAAGTTTTGATAATGCTCCCTCTAACATATTCGCAGTCTTCATTTTTTCATCAGAATCTTTTGCCGAACCCCATTGTGAACGCAAACGAGTAACTTCTTCAAAAGTTCCTTTTTCATGTGAAGCATAACCTTTAACCACCTCTGCTAAAGATGGAATTAAATCAAACTTCTTTTTTAGATGAACTTGAACGTGGCTTGTTTGTCTTTCAACGTCTATACGTAGATTTATAAGTCTATTATAGGTTCGATAAATATAACTCCCGATTATTATAACTGCAAGAGCAGGAATACCTATACCAAGAATTAAGCCACTGTTCATTTTTTATCCTCCGTAAATTTTAGAGCTTTTTTGTAGTATTCTTCTTCTTTGCTCATCCTTTCAGGAACAATTTTAACTTTAAAATACTTTATCATTTGTTTAATTGCCTCTTCCTTTGTTTTTAGTTTGTAAACTAATTTGTAAGCTTCTACTATGCTGTCTTCTATTTCCGAAAGTTCTATTTGTATTTTTGGCATTTTTCATTTTGTATCATTATATAATATAGTGATATATGGTATTATTTAAATCTTTCGGTTTTGAATATGAACACATTGATTTTACCTGACGCTAACTTTACAGCTCACAAAAACGACACCTTTATAAAGGCCATGAGGAACGTCGTCGTATGAGAAAAGACATGAAAAAGGCCATGGTACTGTTGGGAATCTTCTTGTACCTCTCCACACTCGTCACTGCAGCACCGCAAGGGAGAATCGCTGCTCGAGGAGGAAGTACGGTGCTGGTCAGAGATAATGAAACAGGACACGAATACACAGCAGTTATTCTTGCAACAGGCATGACGCTCCCAGGCCACTGTCGTGATCTTGATAACGGCTTCAAACCAGAGGTGTTGTCTGAAATCTTTGTCTACAACCCAAGCACACAAGGAATACGCCACTTGAGAGAATTCACCTTCAACAGCGGATTGGTGAAGGAATTTATGTGCGGCGAGCAAGGCACCATCAATGGCGTCTCGTATAACAATATGGCCTTTGCGTTTTGGTACCATCCTGCATCAAGCACGGCGTAGGGAACCAGGAATAATTTTACGGCATTTCTTTTAATATAACCTTGCGTACGCCAAAATGCTCGTCCCGGAAAGGGGGATTTCCTCGGCAGTTCAGAATCAGCCCATACTCATCTATTCCCAGCCACGGAATGCCCAGATGCTGCGGAGGTCGATAGCGTAACCGCCCAGTCGGTGAAGAAGGAGGTGGTAAGCCATGCGCTGTTGCTGTTCGCAACCAATCTTCGACATCCACACCTCTCAAACGTTCCCCCAATAAACAATCAGTCAACGAATCAGTTCTCTGGTGTAGGACCCCATCAGAATGAATGACATGATAGGTGAGCGAGCGAACTCCTTCAAGGACTGTAAACTGTCCATCCAGCCGTTCGCCGCGAAACGGCTCACGTGGGTTCAAAAAATGATCCCGTAACGTGTTCACCACCGTGCGTGAAACCTTTCCTCCCTTCCCGTCAAAGACTGCTCCCTTCTGAAGCAAAGCAAGGAAATCAACTGCTTGCCGTCCTGTCATCAGAAACCCTTCCTCTGTGTAGATATTGTCTTCCTGCCCACCAAGAGGGACATGATAGAAGCGTAACTCCTGGTGCACCAGCACGTCAGGATACGCATAGGTCCCATACTCTTTGGCTTCAAGGAGGATATACCTGCTCAAATCCTCTCTTGACGAGAAAAAAGAGAACGCCTTCATGGAGCATCAAGGGTTGCTAGCCACCGGAGATCACAGAAAAAATACTAATAGTATCTCCGTCCTCTATCGCTGCATCTTCAGTCACCACTTCTCCGTTCCGTGCAAGAACAACCTCAACAGGATTGATCTTCATCTCTTCTAAGAGCACCTTCATGGTTGCTGTTGTGTCTACCGTCATTTCCCTCTGTTGATTCGTTCGCTCCACAAAAACCTTGATGTTCATAAGGAAAACAAGAATGAATGCATTAAAAAAGGTATCTATGGACCAATGTATTTCGTATAGAGTGCTCGCGCGCGCTTCTCGTCCTCTGCTGGAATGAGAACGCGATCGTGAAAGATCTTCATCCCGTGAAAAACCAAACAGAATCCCAAATCGTCCACTGTGCCACTCTGCTGCAATCGTTGCTTTATACGCTGTAAATTCAAGGGTTGTGAAGCAAAGAGTTGGAATTGTCCTGTACGGCAAAAACGAACCACCTGCTGTCCTTCTCGTCCTTCCAGATAAGCATAGTTTCCTGTGCAGGTGGAACAGTTCTTGTCTTCTCGCACGTGCAGCACATCGAATGCATTGCCCATGAGGTTCACATGCGTCAAACCATGCACTGGTTTTCCGAGAAGGAGTTGCATGCAATGCTGCACCTGCAAACTGGCAATCAGATGGGTGATGGTGTTCAAGACGCCCATCGTGTCACAGGTGCCGACGTCTGCCCTTTCTTTCACCACGCACCGAAAGCACGGTTTTCCCTTCCCAGGAAAGGTCATGACAAACCCACGATCCTGTATGGCTGCGCCATACACCCACGGTTGATGGTATTTCAGGCTGTATTCATTCATCAAAAATCGTGTTTCCAAGTTATCTGTTCCATCAAGAATCACATCAGCTCCCTTCAACAAAGATTCAATGTTCGTAAAATGCAGATCCTCAACGTATGAGGTAACCTGCACCTCCTGATTAATCTTCTGCAAGTGCTGCTGTGCAGCCAACGCCTTTGCCCTTCCCACATCATGCTCATCAAATAACGCCTGGCGTTGTAAATTGGTCTCGTCAACAAAATCTCGATCGATGAGGATCAATCTCCCAATCCCAGCACGGCAGAGCAGTTCAGCGCTCACGCTCCCTAATGCTCCCACACCAACGATAGCAATGGTGGCATGCCGAATCTTCTGCTGTCCTGATGTTCCTATAGCAGGAAACAACATCTGGCGGTGATACCTGTCCATACCTCCCATGGAAAGAACAAGGATTTTAATGTTTTCGCTTACAAGATATCATCAGAAGCGCGCAATCCCTTCCAATACTTAAGGATCTTCCACACTTCTAACATAAAGAACCCTGTGCTCCCTAGCGCCACAACCTTCCACCAATCCTGCCATCCGAGAGGTACAACCTTGAAGACGACAGAGAGGGAAGTGTAGAGGATCAACAAATGTAACCCTACAGAGACCGCCGCAGCAACATTCAGCCATCGGTTGGCAAACAGCGGCTGGAAGGGTTGTGCAGTTCTGCAACTATAGGCTCTGAACAATTCAAAGAGAATCATCGTGCTAAGTGCCATCGTGCGTGCTTCGGCAAGGTCAGCAGACTGGGAAGACCACAGAAAAACACCCAAGGTAACGAAGGTTCCCAACAGTCCGGTAACGAGAAAATCTCCACTTAATTGATGAAAAATACTCTCCTTAGGTTTGCGGGGCTTGCGTTGCATCACATCTCCCTCTGCCTTGTCCACCCCCAACGCCAGTGCAGGCCAGCTATCAGTCATCAGATTAATCCACAAAATCTGCAGGGGCAGCAACGGCAGCGGCAACCCAGCAATCATCGCAAGAACAATCACTCCAACTTCTGAGGCATTCGCACTCAGCAGGTAATTCACGAACTTGCGGATATTGTCATACACCACTCTTCCCTGCTCAATCGCAGCCACAATGCTCGAGAAATTATCATCGACCAACACCATATCTGCCGTGTCTCGAGTGACATCAGTTCCCTTCTGCGACATCGCCACACCCACATCTGCCTTCTTCACTGCAGGCGCATCGTTCACCCCATCTCCTGTCATGGCCACAATCTCCCCGTTCCGCTGCAATGCACCCAGGATGCGCACCTTGTGTTCTGATGTCGTTCTGGCAAAAATCGCTCGTGTTTTCACATATTCCCGCAGGTGGTCGTCATCCACATCATCCAATTCCTTTCCTGTCATCACCTCTCCCCGCAGTCCCACCTGTCGTGCAATCGCAGCTGCAGTCAACGGATGATCTCCTGTAATCATGATCGCGCGTATGCCAGCCTGTTCACAGACAGACAACGCTTCTCTCACTCCATCCTTCGGCGGGTCAATCATCCCCATCAACCCAACAAAAGTCATGGCATTCCCCTTCTGATATGCCATCGCCAGCACCCGCAACGCGTCATTGGCCATCTGGTGGTTGATCTGTTCGATCTTGTGCTTGTCTTTCTCCAGCAAGCGTCGCGTCTTCCCTCCAATATCAATGAACTGGCACATTCCAAGAATCACCTCAGGCGCTCCCTTGTAATACGCAAGCTCCTCCCCATGGAACGTGGCCATAAATTTCGCGTCAGAATCAAAGGGAATCTCTCCAGTGCGTGGCAACCTCTGTGCATTCCCCTTCAGTGCCGCAAACAGCAGGGCGCGCTCGGTGGGGTCTCCAGTCTCCTCTGTCGCATTATTGCACGATGCAGCAATCTCCAGCAGCCGTCGAAACTGCGTGGGCTCAACGTGTTCTCCTTCATGCAAAAACACGCCCTGCGTAGTGTACCCATCGCCCGTGACATCATACAGCAGATGGTTCGCATAGACTCTTTTGACCGTCATCTCATTCTTCGTCAGTGTTCCAGTTTTATCAGAGCAGATCGTGGTAATGCTTCCCAAGGTCTCAATGCTGCGCAGCCTTTTCACGAGTGCATTCCTCTTAATCATGTGTTGCACGCTGAGGGCCAGACAAATCGTGACCACCGCAGGCAATCCCTCAGGAACAGCAGCAACAGCCAAACTAATAGCAGTCAATAATGTTTCAACCCACGGCATCCCTCTCCAGAGTCCAATCACAAACACCAGCGCGCTAATCCCCACAATCAGGTACCCTAAAAAGTTTCCCACCTGTGCAAGTTTCTTCTGTAACGGCGTTGGTCCTTCCTCAACAGACTGCACCATCTGGGCTATTTTTCCCAATTCTGTCCTCATTCCTGTGGCAACCACGACAGCCTTGCCAGTTCCCCTTACCACTGCTGTTCCAGAAAAGAGCATGTTCCTCCGTTCAGCCAGGTCAACCACGCCGCGCAAAGCATCAACAATTTTCGTCACCGGCATGCTTTCCCCTGTGAGTGCCGCTTCATCAGTCTGCAGGTTGTTCGCTTCAATCAACCGCATGTCAGCATTGACATTGTCTCCAGCTTCCAGCACCACCACGTCACCAGGCACCATCGCAGCACAAGGAATCACCATAATCTTTCCATCACGAATGACAGTCGCTTTGAGTGCTGTCAATGAACGCAGCAATGCCACCGCGCGCTCAGCCTTGTACTCCTGAAAGAATCCCAGCACGGCATTGAACACGAGGATGGCTAAAATCGTATACGCATCCAAGAACTCGCGAATGAAGAAGGACACCAGCGCAGCAACAACCAGGATGTAAATCACTACGTTGTTAAACTGGCGTAAAAAAATCATCACCGGATGGATCTTATGGTCCTCCTTAATGACATTCTCTCCATACTCCTTCAGTCGTAGTGCTGTTTCCTGGCTCGGTAAGCCGCGCTCAGAAGTAGCCTGCAGATGGAGAACCTCACGCACCCCTTTTGTGTAATACTCCATATGTTCCACCACCTGTTGGCACTTTATATAGTTTTCTTACTCGAGGTGAAAAACAGAGAGTTTTTATAGAGCGTTCGTCCTCTTTCCATGCGGGAAGATGAAAGTGCAACACAAAAGAAGCACACAAAAAGAGGAGATGCGAGCGAGAGACATCTTTGATAGAGGGTTTCGAGAAATCCTCTTTTCACAATCTGCTGCTCTGATTGGTGGATTAATTGGAGGAACCTTCCTCGCTCTCTACACAGATCGTTTGCTCCTCATCCCAGGCATCTTGATTCTCTTGCCAGGTTTCTTGGAAATGAGGGGAAGCATCAGCGGTTCCTTTGCCTCGCGCATCAGCTCCGGCCTCTTCCTCGGCGTCATTAATCCCCATCTTCCCAAAATCACCCATCTCATCAAGGGGAACGTCATCGCCTCCTTCCTCTTGTCCATCATCGCCTCGCTTGCCTTGGGGGTGATGGCCTATGGCTTCAACTATGCTGTCTTAAAGATAGCAACACCCCAGCTCATCTTTTTGCCTCTGATCGCAGCGCTCATTGCCAACATCATCCAAATCCCTCTCACCCTCTTCCTGACACTCCTCCTTTTCAACAGGGGTCACGATCCAAATAATATCATTGGTCCTTTCATTACCGGATCAGAAGATATCATGAGCATTGTGGCCTTGCTCATCGCGGTGATGTTCATATGAAAACATTCAGGCACCATCTCGAAAAACTCAGAACAATACGAAGAAGTGAACATCATCCACTCATTTACACCATCCACAAGAAGCATAAAGTTTCCAAGCGCACGCTCTTCTACATCAAAGAGTATGGTCCTCATTCTCATGTTGCCAAAACAATTCTCAAGGAGAGTATACAAATTATCTTGCTGACATCGATCATCAGCTCCTTCGGTGGCCTCACACTGGAACGGATTAAGCCACTCTTCATTCAAGTGATCCCTCTCATTATCATGCTTCCCACACTCAATGCCATGATTGGAAATTATGGTATCATTGTGTCGTCGCGCTTCTCCACCATGCTGCATGAAGGCAAGGTGAGGAGAGAAGTGTGGTCAACACACCAGCTCAGAACCCTCTTCGCACAAATCATGCTGATCGGCGGATTAACAGCAGTCGTGAGCACGCTCCTCTCCTTCTCAGCGAGTTCACTGATGGGAACCACCATCAATATCATCACCGCAATGAAACTAACACTCATCATTGTCGTTGATGTCCTGGTGCTTATTGTGATTCTCTTTACCACCTCTGTCCTTGCCGGCACGTATTTCTATTACAAACGCGAAGATCCCAACAACTTCCTCATTCCTATCACTACCTCGATTGCAGATTTTGGGAATATGGCACTTCTCTCCCTATTAGTGGTCCTTTTCTTCTAAAAAGCAGATTCGCAGCCAACAAAAACTTTAAAAAGGCAAAGAAACCCCTCTAGAACGGCATGAAAAAGCACTATGGAAAAGAGGCTGCACTCATCATGGCAGGGCTTCTCGTGTTGATTCTAGCCCTAGGCTGCACACCAACAACGCCCTTGACAACAGACACAGGAACTCCTGAACCAACAGAGCAAGAGCAGCCACCAACACCATCAGAATCTGAGCCAACCCCTCAACAGCCAGAAGCACCATCACAAGTCGTGACAGTCACAGAATCAGAGTGGAAAATCACCTTGGATAAAAAGGAAATAAGCGCAGGAAAAGTAAAGTTCATTATCACGAATGACGGTCCCCGATTGCCTCATGCCTTCCGCATTGTCAACACCGCAACAGGAAAGAGTGTTGGTGATCAAGCTTCAGTCAACCTAGATGAAGTTGATTCCCTCGTGGTCACCTTAACTCCAGGGACCTATGAACTCTACTGTCCCTTGTCCGGTCACAAGGAAAAGGGGATGAAGACAACATTGAAGGTTAGATAACAACTCGTATTCTTGTTGGCATCATCTTTATATAGCTCCCTATCCCTACACAAAGAATGGGAAAAAGAGGAAAACTCATTGTTCTGGTAGGATTCTTCGCACTGTTCGCCCTCAGTCTGGTGAGTGCAACACAGAAGATTATTCTGGGGCTGGATGAAAGCACACTCGTCAATGGAAAAAATATTTCACTCGTGGGCATAGGGGGGGATAGAGCAAACTTTCGTGTGGATGGAGAAGTGGGAAGCGTGCAAAAGGGAGGAAGCACAAAAATTAGCGGTGTGGAAATTAATGTGACTGGTATCTCCACAACTCCTCCCATTGCTATTCTCAACGTGAGCGTCAATTTTATGTGCGGTGACAACAATTGTGAAGTGAGTGCGGGGGAGGGTCCCACCTTCTGTTGCCGGGATTGTGGGTGTCTCTTGCCAAAAGATGTCTGCATCAGCAACATCTGCGTGCAAAACATCACGCTTCCCACAGCAACCTACCAGTGCCAGCAAGATAGTGATTGCAACCGTTCCTCGAATATCTCGCTTCTCTGCACATCTCTCGTGTGTGATAAATCATACATTCCTCACCGCTGTGCAACAAGCAAAATAACCCTCTGTAGGGAAGGGGACGCCTGTTGCCCCATCGGCTGTACCGAAGAAGAAGACAGAGATTGTGCAACCGTGGATATGTGTCATACGCCATCAGATTGTGATGACAGCAACCCGTGCACGCAGGAATCCTGCGAGGGAACACCCAAGCGGTGCATCCAACAAAACATTGGTGCCTGTATCGTGAACGGAGTCTGTATCCCTATAGGGGAATGGCAAGAGATGCGCTACTGCGACGCATCTGGAGAACTAAAATTGCTTAAGGATAAAGACACGCCATGCGCGCAGGATTACGAATGCATCACCAAAAATTGTCAGTTGAGGAAATGCAGCACAGGATTGAAAAGAATCTTCTTCTTCATCTTTCTCGCGAGTGTCGTCTTTGCAGTCATCATTGCAGTCCTCTATGTGGTCGTCATGACAAGACAGGCAAGACAACCAAAACCAAAGCGTTAGAGGGCTGCCACCACCTCATCAGGATACACCACAACACCCTTCGACGTGATGTCCAGCTTCACCGTCTTCTCGGGTGTTTTCGTTCCGCGCATCTTCAGCACTTCCAGAGCGCGGTTCCGCACGCCTCTCTGCTTGAAATGATACAACAGAAGAATGCTGTCCACCTCAAACTGCAGCTGGGCAGTCAGTTCTTCAGGAGACAACTGCACCGCTTGGCTGGTCAGCACAGCAGTGCATCCCCACCGGTTGATCAATTCAAAGAGCGCAAGCGAGGATTCTTTCTGTGTGAGCTCATCGCGAAACAGCAGTGCAAAGCTGGTAATGGAATCAATCACCAGGCGTTTCGTTCGCAACTGCGTGATCATGGCATCAATGGTTCCCCCGCCCTCCACCAGCACGCGTTTGATCTGTTCCGGAGTGTATTCCAAGAAGCGGAACAACCCTAACCGTTCAAACTTTTCCAAGTCCCATCCAAATTCGAGCATGTCATCATACAGCTTCTCTTTTCTCTCCTCAAACGTGATGTAAATGCCTGCCTCTCCCTGTTTGAAGCCCTCGACAAGAAATTGAATGGCAAAGGTTGTTTTCCCAGACCCTGCCCCTCCGCACACCAGATTGATGCTTCCAGTCTTGAAACCGCCCTCAATGAGTTTGTCGAGGCCAGGAACCCCTGTAGAGATACGTTGCAATTTCAGTGATGACATCCTCTTTTACCTCACTGCTACACCCCTCTTTGTGATATAAAAAGCTTTCTGCATCGAATATTAAATCTGGAACAGTCCGCTCAACAGTTTGCCGATGAGAAAGCGTACCAGAAAGAACAGCACCAGGGTCATCGTAATCAAGATCGGGATAAACTTCAATCCCTCCTTTTCCCTTCCCTTTGCAATCAATCCCAGGATAAGCGACCCCATAATGGACGTGATGATCATGGAGATGATCGTGTAGGTATTCACAAACTCTGGCGTGAGGGTGATTTTCGTAAAGGTGATGGGAAGTTTTCTTCCAATGTCCGTGGTGGGAATTTCAATCTTCGAGAAAATGTCCGTAATCACCTTGATGAGGAACGAGCTCAATCCAAACAGCATCGGCGCTCCGAATCCTATGGCAGAGAAAATAAAGATCACATACACCAGCACGCTCGAGCGCACGCGCTCCGCCACCAGGCGTTGCTGGCGAAGGTTGGAAGCACTATGCTCCAGCAGGTCAGCCAGTTCTCCGCCTGCCTCCACTCCCGTGACAATCAGCTGGAAGGTCTTCGAGAGCTTTTCCGAGCGCACCTTCTTCGTCAGCCCCAACAAGGCTTCGCTGAACTCTTTGCCGGTGGCAATCTCCTTTCCCACCTCATTGATCTGATCCTTGAACTGGCCGAACTCCGGGCGGGCTGCCAGCAGCAGCGCTTTGTCGATGGTCATGCCGGCGCGCAGATTAGCAGACATCAGCTGCAGGGCATCAGGCAGCACCTCCTCCACAAACTTCGCTCTGGAGTCTGCACTCAGCATAAGATAAGCGTACACCGAGGAGAGGATGATGAGAAAGCACCCAACAAACAGCAGGAACACATTGAAGCTCAGGAAGATGCGGATCAGCAGGGAAATCAGCACCGCCAAGAAAAAGCTCACGATGGTGATCATGCCCAGATAGCGGTCCAGCTCAGTGAGGATATTGTTGTACATCAGCATCTCCTGGAAGCTCTCGCGCATCCTTCGCGGGTAGAGTCTGCTGATGAGGCGATACATCTTAATCCAGCAGCGCCGGCCTCCGTGTTTTGATCATGCCCAAAAACATAATCTGGAACAGCATCGTGAATCCCAGCAGTCCATAGAAAAACGTCTTGGTCACTGTGGGGGAGAGGGCAACGAACGAGGACAGGACAATGATGAACGTGACCCCCAAGGACGGAGCAATGATGGCAATGAGCATGTAAAAGAGCGCCAGCGGGCTGAGCTGCCCTCCATAACGTTGAATCTGCGTCAGCTGCTCATCTCCTACTGCCCGCATCACCTCCTTGATCAGAGAGGCAATGTCTGCTCCCTCCTTCATCCCGTTGACCAGCTGCCAGATTGTTCTTCTGAAGAGCACCGAGGGATTTCTCACGGCAATATCCTCGAGTGCATCAACCTGGTTGCGTCCCGCATTGATCTCCTGGATTGCGTTTTTGAATTCCACAGAAATAGCGCCATATCTTCCGCGCGCAATATTGGCCAGAATGTTAAACAACGGAATGCCGGAGTTCAACTGCACCAGCATGTCCTGCAAGGCAGGCAGCAAGTTCTTGTCCACCTCCTTAATGCGCCGAACAGCAGCAAGTTTCGGATACGCCAGCTGCTGGAGAAAGACAAACAGCGTAAAGAGGGCAGTCAACACCAAGGGAAGGTAGAGAGGAGCCCCAAACAGCAGGGTGAGCAAGCTCACGCAGAAAATGAGCAGGGCAAACAGCGTCAGCGACACCAGCGAGAGGGAGATATACTCCAATGCTGTCATTTTCGATTCTGCTTGGTTGAGGTACACCTCGATGTTGGGATAAT
>CAYJXC010000003.1:0-11636 GCA_964374075.1 Candidatus Woesearchaeota archaeon | reverse complement strand
GAAAGAGTGAGGTGTCGACAAAAAATAAAAATGTAGTCACCCACAATATGCCAGGATCTCTGGTGTTTTAAGGCACTATTAGTCCTTACTATAGAGTAGTTAAAATAGAAAGCTTTATATAGGGGTTCAACGTCCTAAAGGTATCATAATCATAGGCACAAGGTGCCAAAAGGAGAAAAACAAAAATGGCCAAAACATGGAAAGGTGCAATTGCACAAGGTGTCGCGGCTTTAGCTGTCGGCGCTAGTTTCGGGAGGTATGTTTTCTATCCCTTGATAGAAAGGGGACATAAACAGTCCACCATCGAGAGAGATGTCGCAGAAGCGAAGGGATATGATGTTATTGTTGAAAGAGATAGGTCATTAACTACGTTAAGGGTTGGTACCTACGAAGGAACTGAATTCAGTAATATGATTTATGCGGAAGACACAAACAGCGACGGAAGAATTGATAACATCAAGATGTTTGGTCCTAAAGGAAATCCGCTTGAAGAGTTAGCGTCCATTCCGACATTAAACGGCATTCTTGAGAAGGTAACGAAGAAGCACTAAAGGAGCAACAAAATGACAGTTGTCTCTTCTCTCATTCTTCAGTCTTTAATTTAAAAAACAAACATTTAAAAACCCTAGAATCAGTGTGCTAGACAACAAAGGTTTCGAATTCTCGTTATCTAGCACTAATAGACTAGAAATAAGGAGTATATATAAATATATCGAAAATGAAAACAGAAAAATATGTTATAGACACCTCTATCTTAATTGAAAAGCTGGTGTCAAAGATGATCAAGAATAAAGAAATCAAAGGAGCCATTCTTATTCCTCATACTGTTGTTGCTGAATTAGAGCATCAAGCAAACCGAGGCCAGGAAATTGGTTTTTTGGGATTGGAAGAAATCCAAGAGATCAGAAAGCTCATCTCAAAGGAAGTGACTCTCGAATTCCTTGGTGATCGCCCCACAGAAACGCAAATCAAATATGCAAAGTCAGGAGAGATTGATGCGTACATCAGGGAGCTTGCCTATAAGGAAAAAGCTGTCCTGATCACTGCAGATTTAGTTCAAGCAGAGTCCGGCAAAGCCTTCGGTGTTGAAGTGATGTACATAAAATCAACCAAGTACGAAGGAAAGCTCTCCATCGAGAAATACTTTGATGATCATACCATGTCCATTCATATCAAAGAAAAATGTCATGTCTACGGCAAGAAAGGAGCCCCGGGCAACTGGAAACTGGAAGAAATTTCTTCCAAAGAGCTCACCTCTGAAGAAGTTCAAGACATGGCCAAGGAAATCGTGGAAAAAACGCGTCTTGACCCAGAAAGTTTCGTGGAAATCTCTCGTCGAGGCTCCACTGTCGTCCAGTATAAAGACTTCCGTATCGTGATTGTTAAACCACCAGTCTCAGACGGATGGGAAATTACTATTGTCCGTCCCTTGAAGAAACTCTCCCTAGAGAATTACCATATTCCTGAGGAGATTGAAAAGAGAATCAAAGAACGAGCCCGCGGGATTATCATCTGCGGTGAGACGGGAAGTGGTAAATCGACATTCGGCCAGGCCGTTGCAGAATATTATCTTTCACAAAAAAAGATTGTCAAGACAGTAGAAAGTCCACGTGACTTGCAAGTCTCTGACAAAATCACGCAGTATTCCAAGAACTTCACCTCGGGAGAGGAAATGCACGACATTCTCTTCCTCTCACGCCCAGACAACATTATCTTTGATGAGATGCGTGACACGCCAGATTTTGAACTCTACACAGATTTGAGATTAGCAGGTTCAAATATGTTGGGAGTGTTGCACGCCTCAGAACCCATTGATGCTGTCCATCGTTTCATTTCTCGAATGGATGTGGGTATGATTCCTTCTGTTGTGGATACTATTCTTTTTGTGGAAGCTGGAAACATCAAAACCGTGTTAACATTGAACATGGCTGTCCGTGTCCCCTCAGGCATGACAGAATCTGATTTAGCGCGTCCCATTGTCGAAGTGCATGACTTCATAGCCAAGAAACTCATGTACGAAATCTACAGTTACGGCGAGCAAACTGTTGTTGTCCCTGTGCAGGATGTAGCAAAGCAGCGTTCTATTGAGCAGTTGGCATCAAAAACCATCGAAAATTATTTCCGAAAGCTCACTCCGCACACCAAAGTCGAGTTTGTTTCCGACAACAGGGCAATTGTCTATGTAGAAGAGGAAGACATTCCTCGCATTATCGGTCAAGGGGGAAAGACCATTGAACGCATCGAACAGGATCTTGGTATCTCCATTGAGATTCGCGAGTTCGAACACGAACAAGAAAATATTGATTTTAAAATAGACGAAGATAAAAACCATCTTCTCATCTATGCTGAGCCAGGTCAAAACTTGGGAGTCTATGTTGATGGGAAATTAATTCTGACTGCATTTACCTCAAAGAAAGGCATGATCAAAATCCACAAGAAATCTCAGCCTGGTCGTGATCTCTTGAAAGCCATGCAACAGAAGAGAAAGATTGAGTTGCGTGCGTAGCGCCCGATAACATTAAATAGAACCAAATAAATTTTTTCTTTATGGGCCCGTAGCTCAGGCTGGATAGAGTGACTCCGTCCTAAGGAGTAGGTCGTCGGTTCAAATCCGATCGGGCCCGTTTTCTCACGGTGGTGTATAACAAATCTCGAGAACACACTGTAAGGTTTTTCTCCCATTCGAGGTCTTATAATCAAAATGACCCATAGGAGGAGCCACACGAGCTGGATTCAAATCCAGACAGCGGTCACGAAATAAAGTCAAAAAATACTCATGAAGGCGGGGTTGCCACATCAGTGCAGCAAGATCATCCAAATCAGATTCTGAAAGTGCGCGATAGGCAGCTGACCCATGATACTCCACAACGTGACAACGATCGACAAGGGGTAAACGAGAGCGAGAAGAACGAAGACTCTTTAAAGCACCCTTCGTCAGCGTCGCAGTTTCAACACCGCCATCAGAAGCAAGAGCAAAGTAATCAGCCAGCCATTCCAATGCTCGTCCCTGAAGGACAAGCTGCCTATCCTCACGGTTTTCAATCTGAGAAATCACTGCCATGTCCTCTCACCCTTACGAAGAAGAGACGAGCTTCTTTATATAGTTGTCCTTTCAGGTTTCACAAACACCAGCAACACTATCCCCACAATCAAGAAGAAAGCAATAGATACAAAGGCAATCCGTTGGTTCTGAAAAGTGCTCGACAAATACCCAAACAACAGTGGTCCTAAAAATGCAGAGAACTTTCCTAAAAACGACTGAAAGCCAAAGAACTGGGTGGAATGCTCTTCAGGAATCATCGTCCGAATCAATGCTCGTGTAGAAGATTGCGATGCTCCTATGCCTAATGATGCCAGGCAAATGGCAAGAAAGAAGAGAGGTTGCGAAGAAGTGAGCGCTGCAACGCTCGAGAAGATGAGGACAATGCCGAGCGTCGTGAAGATAATCTGCTTGTGCCCGAAGATGTCAGAAAGCACGCCAAAAAACCACGACGAAGGAAAGGCTAGCAACTGCGCCGTAAACAGCAAGGTCGTAATCGCAGCCAAACTCATCCCAATCGTAAATTGCGCGAAGATCGCCCCAAAGGCAAACAACGTGCTCAACGCATCATTGTAAAAGAAAAACGCGAGCACCAGAAGAAAAAAAGGTTTGTGCAACGTTCTGTGTTGCCACAGGGATGCAAGATCGCGAAAAGACTGAACAATGCTTTCTTTTACAGTTCCTGTCTTCTCTCGAAATGCTTTCTGCTTCACAAAAAAGAACATCGGCAACGCAAACACGAGGAAAAACACTGCCGCAATGACAAAGCTAAATTGGTAGCGTGCAAGATTGTCAGGAGTTAATCCCTTCGTGACAAAAGGTGCTACAAGAGTTAACACAACCAACCCACCAAGATACCCCAGTCCCCAGGAAAAACCAGAGACCTTGCCCACCGAACCTCGATCAGCCACATCTACAATGAACGCATCATAGAACAACGTAGAAAAATAGTAGAACACGCTCGCCAAGATCACGATAGTCATGCCGTACACCACTTCACCCTCGTCAACAGTAACAAGCAATGCAGTGAGTGCAACAGTGATCACAGTAGACACAACCAAAAACAACTTCTTGTGCTGCATATGATCGGCAAACGCCCCTAGCAGCGGAGAAAGAAGTGCAGCAATGATCACAGGCACAGCTGTCACGATGCCCCACATCAAATCAGCATTCGCTGCATCCTGCATCACCACGCTCTTAAAATAGAGTCCATACGTAAAGGTAAGAATCAACAAGGCATAACTCGAATTGGCAAAGTCATAGAATGCGTAGGAAAGGACATCTTTCGACCACAATTTTGTCATCAATTAGTTCATGATTAGGAAAGATTATAAAGATTTTCTTCTTATCAAAGGCCGCTAAGTTTTTTCATGACAATCTTATAGATGAGATAAAGCACATAAATTATAATAGCTATTTTTATATAGTTCAAGAAATCTCGATCCGAAAAACCCTTTTTATTCATTTTTTGAACACCTGCTTTTCTAAAGTCTTTATGCTTGCTTTGATATCTATTAAATCTTCATGTATTTTAACCTTTTCATTGAGTTTATGGAGCTGTTCAGTATTTTTATCCATTCTATTGCGAGTATCTGCTATGTAATAAACAGCAATAAAGATGGCAAACGCAGCAAGGAGTGGAATCCTAAATTCATCACCAACGAAGGCAAGTGCTCCTATAACAAGAGACGCTACCGAAAGAGTGATAGTCATAACATCTGGTGTATGAGTGTTCATAACAGAGATTGTTGAATCTCATGTTTTTATAATTTTCGTCAGAAAGATTGAACAAAAAATTCGTAAATATTTTAATGTTGCAAAGTGAAGATAAAAGAACACGCAAATCTTTAAAAACATAGCAAGGTGTCTTCAAGCGATGCACCGGTAGTCTAGTGGCTAGAGTTCACAAACAGCTAAGATAATGGCCTTCCAATTGACGGAAAGTCAAGTCGTAAGCCGTTGACCCGGGTTCGAATCCCGGCCGGTGCACTCTTCTCCACAGAAAAATAGATATTTAAAGAAAGAAATGTTTATAAAGAGGTTAACCACCCTAATTGTAGGTATTAGTGTATGGTTGAAAAGAGGGTGACAGGGTATGGTTGAAAAGAGGGTGACAGGAATTCTTATTGTCGTTGTTGCAGCACTTCTCGTGTACAACATCTTTACAACGAACCGCGGATCCACGCAAGGGGAAGAATACGCTGTCGCCGCAGATGATACAGAAACGGGCGCTGCTATTGCTCCTCTTCGAAAGAGGGTTTTTCTTACATCCAATCTTTATACAGGTAATTTAGGTGGCCTTCAAGGAGCAGATATAAAATGTCAACAAGCTGCAACAAATGCAAGCTTAAGAGGAAGATGGGTGGCATGGTTAAGTGTCCAGATCGTAAGCAACATAACAAATAATACAATTATTCATGCAAAGGATCGTATACCAGATGCTCGGTATATACTATTAAATGGTACAGTTGTTGCTGATGACAAAGCTGATCTTACAGACGGAACAATTGACAATCCCATTCAAATGAATGAATTCCGACAAATAGTCCCTTCAACTGGCGCATGGCCCTCAGTATGGACAGGCACAAATTCAGCTGGTCTTGCAACAGGGGGTGATTGCAAGGGATGGACAACAGTAACTAATCAGCTAATGGGAACAATCGGACAATATGCCAATACAAGTTATCAGTGGACAGCATGGTCATCTCTAATCTGTAACTATGCTCCACAAAGATTGTACTGCTTTGAGAAATAAATTATCGTCGTAAGAAGTGTTCTGCACGTGTCAACGATCGTTCCACCTCCTCTTCTACGTTCGTTTTTTTCTTCTTGCCTTTCTTTTCTTCAAGCTGGTGATACTTCTCAATGTCAAAAGAGGATGGAGAGGTGTCTCCCTTCCATGTGCGTGCGGTCGCTATGCGACGCATTCCTCTCCTGAACGTGAAGTATAAGTAAGCACCAACCACAAAGACAACAACAAACACAATGCCAACGACAAGTCCACTCTTCTCGCCGCAATCCCCAGGACAATTCTTTTCATCCTCCCCAAACTGTTGGTCACATCGTGTATTCGGACAAAGAGGCATCCGATCAACCTTGTCATTCATTCCATCACGATCACTGTCCGACGCAAAAGGATTCGTTCCGCGCAACAATTCTTCTTGTTCACTCAGCCCATCGTGATCATCATCTTTAGGTTCCTCCACGCATGCTCTGCATTCCCCACCGCAATCTATACCAACTTCATGCTGGTTCTTCATGCCATCGAAGCAGCTTGGACAGGATGGGCAATTAGTTCCTCCACAGTCAGAGATCGTTCCATTTCCCAGATCCACACGTATCTTCTCTTCTCCTTGATTCAAAATCCCATCCGTGCAACTCACACAGCTTCTGCACGAACCGCCGCAATCTACACCAATCTCATCTCCATCCTCCACATTATTGAAGCAATGAGGAACGGCCTGATTGACCTGCTGTCCTCCGCATCCCCCATCAACATCCCCATCGCAGTCATCATCCAAATTATTGTTGCAGAGATCAGCAAACAGGGGATACACTGCGCCCTGGCAAGGGCCCCATGCATTGTTCTGGCAGGTCTCAGTTCCAAAAGTGCAAACACCCTCATCAGTATCTGGTCCGCATGCTCGCTGCACTCCATCCTGGCACAGACAGTTTTCATCCGTTGCATTGTCGCAGTCATTATCTTTGTTGTCAAAACATACCTCTTGGCTTGGCCATTTCGCCCCAAAGCACTGGCTCCAAGATCCACCCTGGCAATATTGTGTCCCTAATTGGCATTCACCTACATTATTATATCCTCACGGTTGTTCTTGCCCACTCTGGCAGGTTTGCGCAGAAACAAAAGGAACAAATAACAATATCACCAGAAAAATCAATTTCACGCATATCGCCTCTTTTGAACAAGGAAAGAAATGTGCTTTATTAAAGGTTTCTAGCCTAGAAAGAGAGTAAAAACAATAAGTTTATATATAACCTTAATAAGTATTAAAATAACCTAAAAAATGATTACTTTAACATTCAAAGAATCGCTGCAGAAACATCCCTACGTGAGAAAGGTATTCGGAAAAAGAGAAATCGAGATCATAGTCAAGCAACTCGAAGGATATCCTCTAACGCAATCAGAAAGGAATCGGCTAAGCAGGGATATCAAGCCAAAGTTAGAGTTTATGAAAGCTATCGCACCCTATCAAGAAGAGTTTACCATAAAGAGAAATCAAGAAAACAAAAGAGTAATGGAAAAGGCAGTTCAAATGATCCTACACGATCAAAGAGGAGAAGACGTAAAGGCAATACTTCTCTTCGGATCTGTTGCAGATAAATCATTCACAAAAAGTTCTGATATAGACATCGCCGTTGTATTCCATAAAGATATATCAATAAAGGAAGCGACAGCATTCAGGATAAGAGTATCCGGAGAACTTCCGGAAAAAGTTGATGTGCAGGTGTTCAATATGCTGCCAGAAAAAATAAAAAGAGAAGTAGCAAGAAATCATAGAGTGCTCTATCACGATAGGGGATATGATAACATTACTTTCACGATAAAATATCTTAAGGATGAAGATTACGTTAAAAGAAAGAAAAGAATCTTCGAAACAGCAGAATGAAAAGAATAGAAGAAAAGGTAGAGGAAATAACCAATTGGATAAATGAATTAAAAGAAATAGTGCCATCAGATCTCGATAGATACATCTCAAATAAGGAAAAGAAAGCAGCATGTGAGAGATACATTGAAAAGATTGTTGAAGCAATAACAGATGTGGCATTTCTCATCATAAAGGAAAAGAAATGGAGAATACCGGAAGATGATAGTGATGCATTCACCATTCTTAAGGAGAATAAGCTAATTTCAGAAGACGTGACAAAAAAGCTCAAGAATGCAAAGGGAATGAGGAATATACTTGCACATCAATATGGAAAGATCGATGACCAGATTATTTTTGAGGCAATAACGGGAGATTTAGAGGATGATGTAAGTGAATTCATAAAAAGCATAAAGAAGAGACAGAAGTTATAATTATTTCTTCGCCTTCTCAAACGCATACTCAACCTGCTCTCGTGTCCATCCTTTCGCCAACAACGCATCACTAATCTTGGATTTGCTAAATCCTTTCCTCAAGGCATTCTCCACATACCCAATCACATTCCGCTCATCCGCACTCGAGATAAACAGCTTTCTCTCCACCTGCTCTTTAGGTGCAAAGAATCCTCCAAACAACGGTTTCGAAGAAACAAGAGGTTTCTTTTTCAGGTGAAGTTTTCCTGTCAACTCCTCATAGTTGAACTTGCCATGATAAAAGTTCAAATACCAAATGATCGCAAGAATGACAAGGAGTGCAACAATCCAACTTGTCAGGGGATATTCCCTCCTGCAATCTTGCGGGCACGTCAAGGCATCCTCCAAAGGAATCGTGCCAGCATCCGTCTCTAAGAAAGCACACACACCATCCCCGCACGTATACGAGACCTGAGGTGTGATGGGTCTGGTCAAGTCAGGAACCACCTGCGGAATAACCAAGGTCTTAAAATCCTTCAAGCTGCTCGCTTTATCACCCTGCAACGCATACTGGTACTCAAACGTTCCGCCACTCGTCCGTAACCATCGTACAATGCCAGGACCAGATTGTTGAACAACCTCTGGCTGATCAGAGAACTTTACTGTATCCACGCGGACGCCGGGCAGCACATCCACCACATAGGCATTCGCTGCGCCACTCGTCACTTTTTTGCTGACAAGAGTCCCTCGCTCCTCTCCACCGTCAAAAAACTCAAGAATGTAATACTCTGCCTTCCCTTCCACAGTCACCTGTCCTTGGAACACAGCAAGCTTGTCTTTACTCTCCTGATCGCGCTGGTTCGATAACACCACCTCATCCGTAAGATCGCTCACGCCAGGTACAATAAGATCTGTTACCGTTTTCCGAATAGCGAACGATCGTGGTAAATCATCAATCAGCGCATTCGTCTTAGTAGTTAAGTTGAAGATAATCGCATCCTTCGCTGCTTGAGATTGTGTGCTGCCATTCAAAGCCAAGTACTGCGTCAAGAAGCTGTTCACATCAGCAATTCCCTTGTCCACATCGTCTTTATAGCCCAACACCGTAAGCAGTGCAGGATGCACAGTCGCCACACTGCTGAGCACGTTCTTATACGCACGCAACACATCTCCCAAATTCTGCTGTTGTGCCAAGAGATTCATAATCATCACAGTCATATTCGCGCTCGGTCCTCCATGCACACCCACTTTCAGCGTCGCATTGACTGTGTTGTTCACAGCAGGCGCCCTCACAGACAACACATACAAAGGCAACGTCACCACCGCATCCATCTGGGTCAAGTCCTTGTTGTTCACCTTGTTCACCAATCCGCCGCTCGAGCTGCCCTCATAAAACAATCCATAGGTAAACGATCCGCCGGCGCTCGTTCCATAACGCACGCGTAAAGTATCCACGTACAGCACACCCGCAGACTGGCTCGTCATCTTCAACGGAATGATGCACTGCTGTCCGCTACAAGTTTGCAAGGAATCGCTCAAAGCATCCACGATGTCAAACTCTGTTAATCCTTCCTCAAAAGGCACCTGCTGCTGTAAATATCCACTGTAGTTCCCCGCCTGGACCTTGATGAAGAAGTCTTTGTCATTTACTGCACAGGTTGTCACGCCATTCTGGTTCAATGCTCCGCACACATACGCCTTTCCCCCAGTCGCAGGAACACCAGCATCCATCTGCACCTCTGCAAACGTGGGACTCGGTGCACCACTCGGTGTCGCCCACGCATTATACACACAAATCAACCGCTCCCCCTCAATGAAGTACGGCACATGCACCTCGCAACTCGTATACCCAAATCCGCTCCCTCCTTCAGGCAGGTCACACGAATCAGCTCCACCCTGCCCCTGGACAGTGCTTCCAGCCTGGTTCACACTCAAGATCACCGCACTCACATTCCCCCCGCTCACGACCCGTTTATGTTTTACCGAAACCATAAAGTCTCTCGCTCTCGGCAAGGAAATCTTCTCACAATAGTACACCTCCCGATCACTCAACCCAGCACTTCCTCCCTGTTCCTGCTCCTGCAGATCGCTCGGCAAAACAAAAGATCCATATCCCATTAAATTCCCCACGTACGACCATTCCACATCCCCATCCAGCCCCACATCAATGCTCGGAAACTGAGGATAGCTTCCATTGTGTGCTAAACCATGAATGTTCATATCCACATCCTGCACAATGCTGTTCTTCGGCAGCTGAAAGAACACATACTGAACTCCGCCCCGTGGAAACACAAGCGTTGCAGAGTCTGCCGGGTTCATCACGCTAAACGTTCCTTGGCTCAGCGCATAGGTGATTCCCTCGCTGGCAAAGATATCAGTCAACAACCGCTGGGCATCAAAGCTGCGCAAGCTCGCCACCAGCAGCTGTCCAGGATCAAACGGATCCGTGATATTCAAGGTAATCTCCCCATCCACTACCCCTCCTTCATCAACCACGTCTTCAAACAATTCCAGCTCAATGCCCATCGGAAAGGCAGCAACAATCGCACTCAAGAAAAGAGAGAGAACAACCAATAAACCAAAGCTTCGTGTGAACATGCCATCAGCCTCTTTTGAAACAAGGACTCCCACCCCCGCGATATATTTAAATATTGTGTTTTAACTGCCCCATAGAGATGGAAAATCAACAAAACAGCGAAAAGCCATCATTTCTCCAGGGAATGCGACAGGCCTACGAGAAGTACTACAAGATCTTGCCCCTCATTCCTGCCATCATCGTGATCATTGCTTTGGTCATCATCTTTAACTTCTATAACACCAATGGAGATATCTTCGAAAAGGACGTCTCGTTAAAGGGCGGTATCACCGCCACCATCTCAACCAACCAGCGCATCAACACCCAAGATCTTGAAAACAAGCTGATCGATCGCTTTGGCGATGCAAACGTGAGAACGATTGCAGAATTCGGCACTGACCGTCAGATTGGTGTAACAGCAGAAGTGGCAACAGAAGACGAAAAAACACTCAAGCAACTCCTCGAGCAAGAGCTCAACATAAAGCTCAACGAGAACAACTACTCTGTCGAGATCATGGGTTCCACCTTAGGTCACGCCTTCTATCAGCAAATGTTGACAGCGATTGCCATTGCCTTTGTCCTCATGTCCATAGTGGTTGCCTTCCTGTACCGCTCCTTCATCCCCAGCATGGGCGTCATTCTCTCCGTGATCTTTGATATCATCGTCGCCATAGCGTTAATTGATATCTTCGACATGCGAATCTCAACCACGGGAATTTCTGCGTTGCTGTTGCTCATCGGCTACTCAGTAGACACCGATATCCTCCTTGCCACGCGCACCTTGAAGAGAAAAGAATCGAACCTGATGGATCGTGTCTACAGCTCCATGAACACAGGTTTGACCATGACCATTACCACACTCGTTGCACTCGTTGCTGGTTTGCTGATCTCAGAATCTCACGTGATCCAGGAAATGTTCACCATCCTCATTTTCGGCTTGGTAACTGATGTCATCATCACCTACTGCATGAATGCACCCACCCTCATTCGTTACGCAAAATAAGATC
>CAYJXC010000002.1:8757-12102 GCA_964374075.1 Candidatus Woesearchaeota archaeon | reverse complement strand
TAGGAGTGCATTTCCCTAGCGACATCATTGCAGGTATGTTGATTGGGTATCTCTACGGGAAGAGGACGCTCTTCACTGCAGAGCATATGGGAAAACTCTAGAATCTGCTTGCGAAAAGGATAAAAAGCAAAGACTACGCCTGGCGTCGTATGACTTCTCTCTTAGGCATAAAAGCGTATGCAGATTCCAAGAACAGAAAGGTTATTCTTGCTTCTGATACACAAGTGAATGATGAAGAAACAGATCCTCCGACAAGGACAGTAGGATTTAACAAAATTGTTGCTGGAAGCTATTGGGCAATGGGTTTTACAGGAACGGTGTGTCCGCCACTTCGTACGTTTTGTCGCGCACTGAAACAAGCAAGTAATGAAGGAACAGTGGAGAAAGCAGTAAGGAATCATTATTTCCCAGAAGTCAATCAGCTGAACAGAAAGATCTGCAGAAAGTCAGGAGATGAGGATCTGGCGGCATTTCTCCTGGCAACGGCAAAACCAGAGACAGGACTCTTTTATGTGGACATTATGGGTAATGTCTTGAAATATCCTCCCAATGATGACGAGACGCAGGATTATATCACACTCGGATCGGGAAAAAAATTCATGAAAACCTTTCTCGAAGAGAGGATCGGTAACAAATCCGTAGACCAGGAAGGACTCACAGCAGATGTGGCTATTCGGATAGCATATGATGCTATTGAAAAGAGCGAGGACCCAAATACAGGTGGAGGTGTTGAGTTGTTCATGATTACACAAAAGGGAGTGCATAATTATGGAGAGCGCTTGCGCAAAGCAATAAAAAAGGCGCTGAGAGATGAACTAGAAATAATTTTGAAAGAACAATCCGCTTAAGCAACGCCATCAAATAGGTTTGGTGTTGTGAGTTTCCGTTTCTTTCGATGTGGTGTGGGAAAAAAGATGCGAACGTCTCGTGGCACCTCAATAAATTGATGATGACTCGACGGGGCAAACAAAAGAAGTTGCTGGTGCTCTTGCTCCAATACTCGATAGGGTCTCGATTGTTGTTCGTTTAATATAGGCACAAAGCGTCCCTCTTGGAGATCATGATCACACCGTCGCTTCACATGGCAAAATGCACAATGGCGGCCTCGCGATAAACTAAAGTCCTGCTGCTTCAAACGAGATGCTGCAGACTCAACGATGTTCAACAGTTCAACAAGATCACGAGTTGTCCTGTGCACTTCATAGCTCACTCCTGTTTGCAGCCGTACATATTCTCCCTTCACCTCTCCCATCAGACTGAGGGGATGCTCAAAGAGCTGTTGTCGTTGGCTTCTACTAAGTCCCATCTGATGTGCAAGGGTTGGATCAGACGCAGCCAACGCAGATAATGCTGCAGCATAAATCGTAAATTGATAGCGATGAGCCAAATCAACAGGATGGGGTTCCCAAGGGCGATACGACAAAGCAGTATTATGTGCCTTTTTCAACAAGTCTTGTTCCTCTTCAGAAAGTGCCTCTTTCACCGCCTCCAAGCGCGAGAAACGACTGACAATCTTTTCCAATTTACTCTTCTCTCCTTCACTTAGCTTCACGGTCTTGTTGTCAGTTTTAAAATCTTTATACCCAAAACCATCAATCAGATCAAACGCACCAACAAACACATACGGCCCAACACGCATATGAAAGGATTTTTCCACCGCTATCGGTCTTTTTTCTCCATGCTGAAAAATATGATCATGAAACATCTCATAGAAATGGTGAGAACACGGACGAATAATAGTCTCTGCAGCAGCCCAGATCTCGCCATCAAACTGCTCAGTGATAGGATTCTTTCCATACATCTTGGTGGGGGCGATGATACGTTTCCATGTTGCTACACGGGATGCAGCATAGGTCTCAGCAGAGCGGAAGTGTCGCGGATCATCATAAAATTTCTGTCCGCCACGATGGACATAGCTCCCAGCAGCAAGAGAAACCGTAAACTCTTGAGGCACTCTATCCAAATAGATAAGAAACATTCTTCGCATGCAGTCTGCACGATCAAGTTTCGTTCCGCTCCACTGGTCAAAAAGACGGATCACCTTGTTTCCATCTGCTTCTTCTTTTTAAGGATTTAGCTGAAAAAAGATAACTATTCAAGATCAAAGCGGAAACCTACCGCATAATGCTCTTCCTCAAGAAAATAGTGTTTGAAGCTAGATGCATTAAGATAAGGTACCTGTTGGTGTGAAGTGTTTTCTGGAGCAGAGAGAAGGGTTCGCAGAGTTTCCCACAAATCTTTTGATGATTGTATTTGTACTCCTTCCTGGGCTATACGTTGTCAATTCGCTCTTTAGTGGAGTTTTTTTTTTTTATTCTTTTTCTTTTTTATTGTTTATCTCCTCCCTGTTACCTGTTCCAGTTCTTCTCCAGTCAAATAGACAATTTTTTCTGCACCAAGAATGTAATGAAGTGGTTTAAGACGCCGCTGCATCATGTCAAGATTACCAAGTGAAGTGACCCAGAGAGAGCCGGTCCAGAAGAGATCAGCAAGCGTAAGGTTCTTGTCATGAGCCCATGTCTCAGTAATCCAGGGTGGTAGGGGATGATACAATTCAGTTTTCTGAAAGAGAACAGGTGCCTGAGCACAAAACTCTCCCAATAGAATCTGCTTCACAATAGTCTGTATCGCATTATAATGACACAACTTCAATTGTTGTGCTTCCATAATATCAAGGCGATAGAGAGAACGAGAGAGTTGAGGAGTAAATGATCGTATTCTCTGTTCTAAAGAAGAGCCATTAAGTGAAGATGACTGCGATACGGTCACTGTACACAAACCCTCCTTCAAACCCTTTATAAAAGTTATGACAACCTATTTCTCTTCTCCAACATAACTGTTCCACCATAATCTTTATAAAGTCATTACCCCTCTCGAATGGCAACAATTCTCGAGGCAATACACGCATGAAACAAAGAGTCCTGATATGGGGGGTATTCTCTCTTCTAGTGCTTGCCCTGGCACAAGCATCAACGATTGATGTACTGGAATCATCCCTCTTCATGACCATTGCTCCTGGAGCAACCGAACAAGCGACATTCACTGTACTCAATCTTGGCAATGCTCCTTTAACAATAGCCATCACGCACGACTTGGATCTCATTGATAACGATGGCGACCAGATTCTCCTTACCTTTTCCGATCCTGGTGCCATTCCACCCAATCAGTCTGCTCAAGTCACCATCACCGCAGATGCAGAGAGAAAGATAGACTTTGAAACCTACCAAGGAACAGTCACCGTCAAAGATGTCAACACTCAAAACAGTGTTACCCTTGCCTTAACAATCGAAGTGGTTCCTGATGTGTGTGATCAAGGGGTCGTGGGAGATGATTTAATTCTCGACA
>CAYJXC010000002.1:0-8747 GCA_964374075.1 Candidatus Woesearchaeota archaeon | reverse complement strand
CATCAACATCAAGGCCAACGTGGAGAACACAGGAGATGACGACATTCGCACCCAAGTAGAAGCATTCTTGTTCACGGATAAAGGTCAAATTGCCAATGCAGCCTCAGAAACCATGAATATTGAGAATGACGATGAGGATGATTTTACCCTCTCCTTAAAGATTCCCCTGGATAGCAGAAAGATTGATGAGGATGATGACTTCACACTCTTTGTCAAGGCCTTCGACGATGATCACGAGCAGCTGAATTGCATCCAGGAAAGTATCGCGATTAAGATTGAATTAGCATCTCATAAAGTGGTGATTGATCCTGCAAGTACTAAATTCCTTCCCTCGATTGCCTCCTGTGGCGATGCTGTCGTTGCTAACATTCATGTCGTGAACATCGGAGAAAAGGACAACGATCAAGTCACCATCGCCTTGTCGAATAAGGAGATGGGAATCAATAAGAAATCAGACACCTTCAAAGTCGAGGCTTTTAGTGCAGAGGAAGATAATGATGAAACACGCCAATTCACGATAGAAATTCCCGAGGACATTCCCGCGAAGAGATACGTCTTCACCGCAACCGTCAGCCACGAGGGCGGCACCAACACAGAGCAACTTCCCCTTGAAGTGATCAACTGCGAGACCACAGAAAGTCTTCTTCGCCAGGGAGAAATTCTCGCGACCGTTGCTCCCACAGAAGCCACGTTCATGGCAAAGCAATCTACTGTGATGAGCATTCCCGTCAAGGTGAAAAATCTTGTTCCCACCAAGCAAACATTCATCATTGCGATCACCAACATCGGAGACTTTGCTGTATCAGCTCCCAAGACCATGCTCTTGAATTCGTTGCAGGAAACCACCACATTCCTTGATCTCCACATCAACGACGATGCTGAGCTGGGAACGCATTCTGGCGTGATTGAGGTGCGTTTGGAAGGAACTGTCGTGGCATCAGAGACTGTTGCTATTGAGATTCAAGAAGAAGAACCGCTCTCAGCCCTTGGTTCATGGGCAGCTCTCTATGGCGCCATTCCACTGGGTGTGTGGCTGGTCATTGACCTCATAGTAATAGGAGTATTGATTATAACTGTTCGAATAGTGATGAATAATCGAAAACATTAAAAAGAGTATATTCAAAACTCTATAACCACAATCTTTATATAGGAGTTATAACTCACAAATGATAACACAATTTATCAATAACTATTGGGGGTTTTGAAATGAACTTCAGACACATCATGGTGAATATGTTCTTAGTCTTCGCATTACTGCTTGCACCAACACTTGCAAGTGCAAATTTAGTTCTTGATCCAACAACGCATCCCAATCCATTTGATGCAACGAATCCAACATTTGGTGGAACAAATCAACGTGCGTCCAACCCATTGCATGACGATGGTGCTGTCGTGGTGAAAGCATCACGAACACTTACCTTGAGAAATACAGATCCATTAAATCCCTTAACAGGATTTACCGTCACATTCGTATCAAGTGGAACATTTAATCTCTTCAATACAGATATTGTTTCAACAACTCCATTGACAGGTTCTAATGCTCTTACCATTGCAAATGGGGCCACAGGACTCATGACGCTTGAAGGTAAAATCCCTGAAGACCTTGATGCCATCGATGCCAACTTTGATGAGAAAGGTTTCAAGGTAGGTACCTTAACCATCTCCGCGTCTGATGGAACTCAACAACAAAACCTTCTGTTTGATGTCTTCATGCAGCGTGAGAATCTGCTCTTGATTTCAGATGCTGATGCTGAGATTAACAACAAGGCCAAGGAAAGCCTGGATGATGGCGATGACATCGAGAATCTGAAGCCTGGCGACAGCCTGGAGATTACCGTAGAAGTCGAGAACAACTATGATGATGACGATGATGTTGACATCAATGATGTTGACCTTCTCTTGGACTGCAGCGATGAAAACCAGTTAGACATCGATGACGAAAGCCTTGATGTCGGTGATATTTCGCCTGACGACGAGCAGACAGACGCCTTTGATGTAGACATTGAGGAAGATGCTGAAGACGGTTCAGTCAACTGTGAAATGCAAACCTTAGGTACAGATGACAATGGAGCACGCATGGGTGACAAAATTAAATTTGGTATTGAGGTCGAGCGTGAAACCCACGACATTCAAATCAAATTACCAGTCTTGACCAATCCGCAAGCCATCACCTGTGATGACACATCTCTGCAGATGACCGTAAGTTTCATCAATTTAGGAAAGTCTGATGAGGATGAAGTCGCTATTGAAATCACCAGTCAAGACCTGAACTTCCAAGAGCGAAGATCCAACATTGAATTGGATGAAGACGATGCGGAAGTCGAGATCTTTGATGTTCCCTTGGACAAACTTCCAGGAAAAACACCCATTGCCTTCGCCTTCAGAACATTCTACGACAATGTGAAGTCCTCAGATACAGAGACACTTCTGGTCGAGAATACTTGTTTGACAGCAGAGCCGCGAAACAACGGCCAACAACCCCCCCGGGCACAACCGATTGCTGGCCGAGGAACCTTGATCTTGGAAGAGGGCATCTTGTCCACAGCAGTCAACAAGTTCAACAGCCTTGCTATCCAAGTGACCAACAACGAGAATGATAAAGTAGTATCGTTCGAAGTCAGTTTGACAGACATTACAGACTTCGCAACACCCTCGTCTGCAAAGGTTGTCCAATTGCAGCCCGGCCAGACCTCAACCGTCTTCCTGAACTTCAAGACCAAGCCAGAGGTTGAGGAAGGAACCTACACAGGCACCGTCACCTTGAGAAGCGGCGGCCAGACTGTGGACACCAAGCTCTTTACGATAGAAGTGGCAGGAGAGGAAGAGAAGGCCAAAACTGGTGGTGGTATTAACTTTGACACCACAAAGGTGTTCTGGATCATCGGCGACATCATCTTGATCATTGTTGCTATCTTTTTCATCCGCTTGATCTTTACCAGTGGACGCAGAAAGAAAGGTGACAAGAAGATGGCTGATTACGAAGCAGCTGCCAAACAGCAGAGAAGATAACCCTTCTCTCTTTTTTTTCTTTTTCTTCGCAATTTTTATATAACTCACCTTTTCATGATCTCCGACGTGAAGGTACATGCCCCTTTCGTGAATAATGAATTGATAAAATATGCCATGCGCATAGATCCTCTGTTGAAAGTGAATGAGCGGGAAAAGAAAATCATCCTGCGTGAAACAGCAGTTCATCTTGGTATTCCCAAGAACATCGCCTTCAACAAGAAAACAGTAGCCCAGTACGGCATTGGCTTTACAGAATTCATTAAAGAACAAGCAAAAAAGCAGGGCTTCGAAGGAAACAAAGAATTTTTGAATTCGTTAAGAGAATGAAAAGCGCCGGACAGGATTTGCACCTGTGATGATTGCTCTGCAGGCAATTGCCTTACTACTTGGCTACCGGCGCGTAAAAAATACCTTCAACATGAAAGTATATAAATCTTATTAGAAAAAGAAATTAACTAAACAGGCTCTTCAACCACATCCACAGGCGTTCAAATACATTCAATTCATCTCGAACTGCTTCCTCAAGAGGTTCCAAGGACTCCTGTTCAGTTTCCTCTTCCTCATCAGCTCCAAGATCATCTCCACCAGCGACCGTTTCTGTATAAGAAGGTTCCACCCACTCGATATCATCATGGCGATACAATGCTAAAGCCAAGATCTTCATATCCATGCCGGCAGGCACAACCGCAGTAGCAGTCTTCAGTCTGTCATTCCACGCATCAACCATCGAACATCCTTGCTCTTGTGGTTCCTCTCCAGGATTCACGACACTCATGCACACTTGCGTTTGAAGGAGGTGTAAATCAAAATTCTCCAGCACACGAACAGCTCGTTGTTTGTTGACTGTTGCAGTAAAGGACACCACAATCCTTTCAGGAAGAACATTCTCCCTGTCAAACTGCCCCAGCATGCGCGCAACGCGTTCATCTTCAGTTTCTGCCTTTCTCTCCTGTTGAACATCTTCCCCTGTATCTTGTGCGAGAACAGAAACATTACTCAAAAGTATAACCATAATCAACCATGACGAAACCATACGTTTCATGATTCATTCATCCTCGTGAAATAATCTCTTTAAAAGTGAAGTGTTGTCGTTTAAATTGTTTTCCTTTCCATGATGAAAAAGCGGGCCTGATCGGATTTGAACCGACGACCCTCAGCTTAGAAGGCTTGCACAAATTAACAGTATTAATTTTTGATGCTCTATCCAGGCTGAGCTACAGGCCCACAAGGAAAAAGCACGCAACCTTCTTTTTAAAACCTTTGTTACACGAAGAATCACGAACGAACCTTCGCGTACACTAACTCATCAAGAACCTTTCCATTTTTCATAACATTCTTACGCAAACATCCTTCATAGGTATATCCTGCTTTTTCCAATACACGTGCTGAAGCTGCATTAAAGGGGAAGACCTTAGCGCATACTCTTTTTAAATGGAGCTCCTCAAATGCATACGTGGTAACCAAGTGAACAGCTTCAGTCATCATGCCTTGTCCCCAATACTCTCGCCCTAACCAATAACCAAGCTCAGCCTTATGCCTTTTTTCAATCTTGTGCAATCCAATTCCGCCCACTGCCTCTCCCTCAACAGCAATGGCAAAAATGAGAGATTCTTTCTTCTTGTGTCGTTGTGTTTGTTTACGAAGAAAATCCTTTCCATCCAGAGAGGTGTAGGGGTAAGGTATTCTGAGTGTATAACGAGCGATCGTTCTATCATTAATGTGTTCCACAAGTGATTCCAAATCACTCATCCGAAACGGACGCAGGGTAAACTGCGATCCCTTGAGAGTTGTCATAAAAGATTTATAGAAAAGAAGTTTTTAAAGCCTTCTCTCATGCAACAACAAACTTTATATAGAATAAAGGTCATTGACCTCATCGCGCATGAAAAAAAGTTTACTTATCCTCTTGCTCTTAGTGATGGTTTTCTTAATTGCCTGCAAGCAACAAGCACCTCCTCCGCAACCACCAGAACCACCAGCACCTTCTCCCCCAGGTTCTCCACAGCAGTGCGCAGATTATACGAGGAATGGTGTTATCGACCAACATTGTGCAGTCTGTGGGAATAACATTTGCGAACCTTTCGAATCCTGCACACCCTCAAGATGTGACCTTGAAGGATGCTCAACAGATTGCGGTCTTCTCTACTGTGAACCAGATTGCAAACAGGAAGGACCTCCCATCTTAAAGCCAGGAACCTTGCCAGAAATTACTGCCTCGATCCGTACCTGTAACACAGCGGCAGATTGTGTCCGCGTAAAGGCAGACTGCTGTGGGTGCACGAGTGGCGGTCAAGCAGCTGCACTGAACAAGAAATACGAGTCTGATTGGAAGAAAACATTGGATGTCAAGTGTCAAAATGTCGCCTGCATCGCAGCCATATCCAATCATTGGTCATGCTTTGCAGACATCAAGTGCATCAAGAATAAATGCACGCTCGTCAAGGCACCGACATCACCGCCAACATACTGAAACATTTAAATAACCTTCTTCTTCCCTTCACAACATGGACAATCTCCACGCCATTGAGAAGAAGTGGCAAAAGCGCTGGGAAGAAAAAAAAGCCTTTGTCGTCAAAGAAGACAAAAAAAAGAAGTACTTCATCTTAGAGATGTTTCCGTACCCTTCAGCCTCATCTCTCCATATGGGTCATGCATTCAATTACATCATCGGTGATATCTATGCGCGATTCAAACGCATGCAAGGATTCAATGTGCTCTATCCAATGGGATATGATGCTTTTGGTTTGCCTGCAGAAAATGCCGCAATTAAGGAAAGGGTGCATCCAAAATCATACACGGAGCAATCAATTAAAAAATTTATAATCCAGCAAAAGAAACTGGGATTAAGCTACGATTGGACACGCATGCTGAAAACATGTGATCCAGAATATTACAGGTGGAACCAGTTTTTCTTTTTGAAGTTCTTGGAAAAAGGTTTAGTTTATAGGAAGAAAGCAAGCGTCAACTGGTGTCCGAAATGTATTACTGTTCTTGCCAATGAACAAGTGCACAACGGAACGTGCTGGCGTCATACAGACACGCAAGTGGAAATAAAACAATTAGAGCAATGGTTTTTCAAAATTACCAATTACGCAGAAGAATTGCTGAAGGATATTGATAAGCTCGATTGGCCAGAGCGCATCAAGATCATGCAGCGCAACTGGATAGGGAAGTCTGAGGGAGCAGAAATTATCTTCACAATCAATAACAAACCATGGAAAATCTTCACCACGCGTCCCGATACCCTCTTTGGTGTCACCTTCATGGTGATCTCAGCGCAGCATCCACACCTGATGGAACTCGTGACACCTCAACAAAAGAAAGAAGTCGAAACGTTTCTTCGAAAAATAAGAACAACAAAGCAAGAGGATCTTGACACAGTAGAGAAGGAAGGAGTCTTTACCGGATCCTATGCTCTTCATCCCATCACCAAAGAAAAGATTCCCGTCTATGCGGGAAATTTTGTGGTAGCAGAATACGGTTCAGGAATGGTGATGGCAGTGCCAGCACACGATCAGCGTGATTTTGAATTTGCCAAGAAGTACAACATTCCCATTAAACAGGTGGTTGCACCACATGATAGGATTGTTGTTATCGCAAAATCACTTAAAAGAGAGTTCTTTGATAAGATTAAAGAGTTCGCAGATATAACACAAGAAAATGAACTTATTTGTATTAATACAAAAAAAGTAGATGAAGTTTTTAATCTTGCAGAAAAATTATTCATCGGAGACCCATGGTACATTCATTCTGAGGGAAGAATAAAAAAAATTCTATTCCACTCCAAAGAAGAAAACAAAGTTTTTGATTGGAGTAAATATCCGAAGGAAGCAAAAGAATATGGGGAAAGGATAGGAATAACAAAAGAGCAACTCGATTTTGATGAGATCTACAAAGCATACACTAATGAAGGAACTCTCATCAACTCCGACAAATTCAACGGTTTGTCGTCTGAAGAAGCAAGAAAGACCATCACATCCCACCTTGAACAGAAAGGCCTCGCTAAAAAATCTGTCCAATACAAGTTGCGTGATTGGCTCATCTCCAGACAGCGCTATTGGGGAACGCCAATTCCCATCATCTACTGTGAAAACTGTGGCATCGTTCCTGTTCCTGAAAAAGATCTTCCTGTACTCTTGCCAGAAAAGGTAACCTTTGGAAAAGGGAATCCCTTAGCAACAAATGAGAAATTTGTTAATATAAAATGTCCAACATGCAAAAAACCAGCTCGCCGAGAAACAGACACGATGGACACCTTTGTCGACAGCAGTTGGTATTTCCTCCGCTACATCGATAACAAAAACAGCAAAGCGCCCTTTGACACAAAGAAAGCAGCCTACTGGATGCCCGTTGACCAGTACATTGGAGGTGCAGAGCACGCAACCATGCATCTCATCTATGCACGCTTCTTCACCAAAGTGCTTCGCGATCTGGGGTATCTCACCAGTAATGAACCCTTTTCGAAACTCTTCAACCAAGGAATGTTGCACAAAGATGGTTTCGTCATGGCAAAATCACGTGGCAATGTTGTGCTTCCAGAGGAAGTCTCAGCGCAGTATGGAATAGACACAGCACGCTTCTTCCTCGTCTCCCTCGCCGCACCAGATAAAGATAGAGAGTGGAGCGAAGCAGGCATAGCAGGAAGTGCTCGCTTTGTGAACAAAGTAAGAGAGTACTGCACACAGGTCAAAATGGGGAAAACAAGCACACGTCTTCAACATTACATCAACAAAGCAGTCAAAGAGATCACCGAAGATCTTGAACATATTCATTACAATCTTGCTACCATCAAACTGCGAGAGCTGTTTGAAAAATTGAATTCGGAAGAAGAAATAGGAAGAGATGACATGAAGATAGTCATCACACTCATCACTCCTTTCTGTCCGCATATCGCAGAGGAACTGTGGGAACAATTAGGAAAGAAAGGATTTGTCTCTCTAGCGTCATGGCCAACATATGACAAGAAAAAGATTGATGAGCAGATAGACAAACAAGAACAAGCAACACAAAAGGTGATAGCAGATATTATCAACATCACCATTCTTCTCAAAGAAAAGCAAGGAAGGGAAGCGAAGAAGATTTACTTGTATGTGTTGCCACAAGAAGCGAATTCCTATGACGAAGGTGAAATCCAGAAGCGAGTTCAAAAAGACATCACCATCTTCACCGTCAATAACAAGAACAAATATGATCCACAAAATAAAGCAGCAAAAGCAAAACCCGGCAAGCCAGCTATTTATGTGGAATAGATGTGTAACCCAAACATTTATATATCTCAATAATATATACCGGAGATATATCTTATAGGTGAAAAGATGGAGGTTGCATATGAAGGAAAACCAATACTCCCCACAAAAATGGCGTTAAATGAATTAAGCGGGATTGATGTCAATTTATCCGAAGTTCCTGAAATATTGGAACGAGGGTTTGAAATAAGAAAAAGAAAGAAAAATATTATAGAAAGAGGTATACAAAGAGGAAACAAAGTGATAAATGTTGTAGTGGTTGATGTTGGCGATTACTACAAGCTAATCCATGCAGGTGAATTTACACTCAGTAAAAAATTTAAAAAACTAATGAGGGATAAAAATGGAATTTGAAAATCTAAAGCTGAAATGCGAATGCGGCGGAAAGATGGAAAAGATAAGAACAGAGTGGAAAGGAATAGAAGTAAGAGGATGGAAATGCAGTAAATGTGATGAAGAAGTAATAAATCCAGCAGATGCACAAAAAGCATT
>CAYJXC010000001.1:0-18092 GCA_964374075.1 Candidatus Woesearchaeota archaeon | reverse complement strand
AACACCTCAGTTAGGTTGAAACAACAACCTACTTATTAATTATCCGACAAACTCCCAAAAACAACATACGTGTTTAGCTCCCCGATCAGAGGCAAATTTAACCTCCGTTCCACTGAAAACTTTTAAGAAAGTGAAAAAATAAGGCTAAAATGAGCTTCGTTTCAAAAACAGCTAAACACGTACAAAACAACAACATTTAAAAACACCTCAAAAAACTATATTCTTACCTTATGGATTCAGTGTATGCTGGCCGTTACAGCAAATAAAAAGCCTGATTCTAAAGAGGAAGTTGCCTGTCAGAAGTCTTAAAAAGGAACCAGAAGTAAAGCATACGCTATGGCAGGAGCAAATCGGTTATACTGGCCCAGGAGAGGAAGTCTCCAATTCTGGCCACGCAAACGTGCAGCGCATCAACTAGCTCGTGCTCGATCATGGGCACAGCTCGATACACCCAAGCTCGTGGGCTATATAGGATATAAGGCCGGGATGACCCATATTCAATTTACCGATACCCGCCCCAATGCCCTCACCAAAAATATGGTGGTTGCCTTTCCCGCCACCATCATTGAGTGCCCCTCCATGCTTCCTCTTTCTCTCTGCTTCTACAAACACACATCTTCTGGTCTGCATCGTGTTGCCGAAATCTACGCTGACAAGCTCGACAAAGCCATCATCAAACCAAAGAAACAACCATCCGAGCCCAAGCCTGAAGAGTACGATGAACTCAAGGTGAAAGTCATGTCCCAACCCAAACTCACCGCGTTCGGAAGAAAAAATCCAGACACGATGGAAATTGCAATCTCGGGAAAGAAAGACGCTGCTCTGGCCTATGCCAAGCAACTGCTCACCAAAGAAATCAAAGCATCAGATCTGTTCAAGGAAGGGCAGTACATTGATGTGCACGCTGTTTCTAAAGGCAAGGGATTCCAAGGAACAGTCAAGCGGTACGGCGTCAAGATTCGTCAGCATAAATCAGAAAAAACAAAGCGTGGTGTCGGAACGCTTGGTCCATGGACCCCCAAGAGGGTGCGCTGGTCTGTTGCCCAGCCAGGAAAGATGGGCTATCACACCAGAACAGAATACAACAAGCACCTTCTCAAAATCAACAGCAAGCCAGAAGACATTAACCCCAAGGGTGGTTTTGTTCGTTATGGGTTAGTAAAAAATGAATATCTCCTCATTAAAGGATCTGTGCCAGGTCCGAAGAAGCGCGCAATCTTATTGACAGAACCTCTTCGTGCCAAGTGTCATCCTGTTCAGATCCCAATCTCTTATATTAACCAGGAGTCACAGCAATGAAAGGAGAGGTGTTCTCCATTGAGGGCAAGAAGGCAGGTTCTGTGGAGTTGCCCATCCAGTGCTTGGAGGAGTATCGTCCCGATATGATTCACCGTGCTTTCTTGGCCTATCAAAGTCACAACAGACAACCGTATGGTGCCTATACCAAAGCAGGCCAGCGTCAGTCTGCAAAACTCTCCAGGCGAAGACGTGATTACAAGACATCCTATGGCCATGGGATTTCCCGCGTGCCCAGAAAATCATTGTGGCATCGTGGCCGCCAGTTCGGATGGGTGGGTGCCTTTGCGCCAGGAATGGTTGGTGGCAGAAGAGCGCATCCTCCAAAAGCGCACAAGATCTTCGCGCAAAAAATAAACAAGAAAGAGCGGAGAAAGGCTTTGCGCTCGGCTCTTGCAGCAACATTCAACGAACAGCTGGTGAGGCAGCGTGGCCACCGGATAGAATTCCTTCCCGCTATTGTCGAATCCAAAATGGAAACACTGCAAAAGACGAAAGATGTCGAGGCCATGTTACACAACCTCAAGCTGCATCGCGAGCTTGATCGCATCTCTGTGGTCAAAATTCGCGCAGGAAAGGGAAAGATGCGCAATAGGAAATACAAAGTCAAGAAAGGCCCCTTGCTCGTGGTGTCGAAGCCATGCCCCTTGCAAAAGGCAGCGCGGAATATGCTCGGCGTGGACATAGCAATCGTCTCTGATTTGAATGTCAATCTGCTTGCTCCTGGCGGTCATCCAGGACGCTTGACCTTATTCTCAGAAGAGGCCATCAAACGCCTTGCTGCAGAGCAGCTCTTCTTGGGTATCCCCCAGAAAAAAGAGAGCACACCATCACCAAAACCATTGCCAAAAGAAACGCCAAGACCAGAACTCAAGAAGCACGAAACAAAAAAACCAATCAAGAAAGAAGAGAAAAGAGAAGCAAAGAAGGCACCAGCAAAAACAGCCTCAAAACCAAAAACAGGGAAGAAGAAATGAAAGACCCCTACACCATCGTCAAAAATCCCATCACCACAGAAAAGGCAGTCCGCTTGATGGAATCGCAGAATAAACTGATCTTCATCGCGCACCACGACGCCAACAAGCAAGACATCAGGGAAGCGGTAGAAAAAATCTTTAAAGTGAAAATTGTCAAAGTCAACACGCTCATCACGCCCAAGGGCATGAAGAAGGCATACATTACCTTATCGCCTGAAACGCCTGCCCTGGATGTGGCAACGCAGTTGGGGTTGATCTAAGATGGGTAAGCGCTTAATCCAGCAACGTCGGGGGCGCGGAACGCCAACCTACAAGGCACATTCCCATAGATGGATCGCCGAAGTCAAGCACCGCCGCTACGATGATGCGGAAAAATCCGGCATCGTCACGGGAAAGATCGTGAACATTCTTCACTGTGCAGGTCACTCTGCGCCCCTTGCGCACATTCACTACACCAACAACGAAAAGGGATACATCCTCGCCCCTCAGGGCATCAAGATCAACGATCACATTGCATCAGGAGCTCAAGCAGAGCCCAAGCCAGGCAATACATTGCCCCTCCAAAATATTCCAGAGGGAACACTTGTCTATAATCTCGAAAACAAGCCGGCAGACGGCGGAAAATTCGTGCGCGCTGCAGGCACCACAGCAACCGTGATCAGCGCAACTCCAGAAAGTGTGATTGTCCAGCTGCCGTCAAAGAAGCAAAAGCCATTCCATCCGATGTGTCGTGCAACGATCGGGGTCATTGCAGGAGCTGGTCGTCACGAGAAACCCTTTGTCAAGGCAGGAAAGAGGCACCACCTCATGCGCGCTCGTGGTAAACTCTACCCCCTGACGTCAGGTGTTGCGATGAACGCTGTTGATCATCCATTTGGTTCTGGACGCGGACGCCACGTTGGTAAGCCAAAGACCGTTTCCAGAGACACACCGCCAGGAGCAAAAGTGGGAAAGGTGGCAGCACGAAGGACAGGAATAAGGAAGTAGCATGCCCAAGCAATTTACCTATCACGGAAAAACAGTGGAGGAGATGATGAAGATGGATCTCGAGCAGTACATGCAGCTGGTCCCATCCCGGCAGCGCCGCACCTTGAAGCGTCACGCGGCGAAGACATACAAGCCCCTGCTCGACAAAATCAGAAAAGCTCGCCAAGGTCTCTACAAAAAACCGATCAAGACGCACGCCCGCGATATGGTCGTCATTCCGGAGATGGTGGGGGTAACGATTCATGTGCATACAGGAAAAGCGTTCATGCCAATAAACATCGTGGAGGAAATGCTCGGCCATTACTTGGGTGAGTTTGCACTCACGCGCGCTAAAGTGCAGCACTCTGCTCCAGGTATCGGAGCCACAAAATCAAGCACAGCAATAGCATCCAAGGCAAAGTAAGATGGCAGCAGAACACTCCGCATCCGTGTATGGCAAGGACATGCCCATTTCCACAAAGCATGCTATTGAAATCTGCAATTTCATTAAGGGAAAGTCTCTTCCCCTCTCCAAAAAGCTCTTGCAGGACGTGATGGAAAAGAAGCGTGCTGTTCCCTTCCACATCTTCAAGCGCAACATTGGTCACAAGCCAGGACACCTTGCCGCAGGCCGTTATCCCTACAAGGCATCGCAGCACATTCTCAAGCTGCTCACCTCCTTGGAATCCAACGCCCAAAACAAGGGATTGGATGTGAACTCGCTGGTCGTAACAACCATCATTCCCAATCGCGCCTCGCGCCCCTACCACATGGGACGAAAGCGCCGTGTCAAGATGAAGCGCACCCACATTCAGATTATTGCTGAAGAAAGAGCTCCAGAAAAGAAACAACAGACACCACAAAGGCAGCAAGGACAAGAGAAAAAATGATCGAACGCAAATTTGTCGCACAGAAAATAAGGGAATCCCAGATTCAAGAGTACATGGCAAAGGTCCTCGCAAAGGCTGGCTATTCGCACACAGAAATCCACAACACCCCGCTGGGAGAGAAAATCACGATTTTCACCACGCGCCCAGGTTTGGTGGTGGGGAAGGCGGGAGAGAACGTGAAGAAAATCACTGCCTATTTGAAAAAGCGCTTCAAACTCGAAAATCCGCAGATCGAAATAGGGGATGTGCAAAATCCGCTCTTGGATGTGCAGTACGTCGCTGACAGAATTGCCTACAATCTCGAGCGCTTTGGTGCCAAGCGTTTCAAGTCTATTGGGTACAGGATGCTGCAGGAGGTCATCAATGCCGGCGCTGTCGGTGCAGAAATAGTGCTCTCGGGCAGAATTCCCAGTGCGCGCGCACGCTCATGGAGATTCTCCGCAGGCTACCTCAAAAAATCAGGGGATATTGCCGTCTCGAAAGTGAAGCATGCCAACGTGAATGTCAACCTCCGGATAGGAACAGTAGGTGTGAAAGTCAGCATCATGACTCCAGACATTAAGCTTCCAGATAAATTGCTGTTTTCACCAGACAAGGAAATAGTGCACCTGCAACCATCTGTGCTTTCGCAGCCAACACCGCCAGAACCACAACCGGAGGAAAAGAAGGAAGCAAAACAAAAGAAGCCGGCAGCAAAGAAAACAGCAAAGAAAGAGAAAGCACCAAAGAAGGAGAAGAAAGATGGCGTTGATCAAGAAAAATGAACTGAAGAAAATGGAAGCTCCCCAGCTCCTCGAGAAAAAAGCAGAGCTGCAGAAGGAGATGATAAAAGTAAATGCACAGCTCTCCACCAAAACAACGCCGGAAAATCCGGGAAGAATTCATGCCATGAAGAAAACAATTGCCAGAATCAACACCATGTTGACAATGCTCAAGACAAAGGCTCGGCAAGAGCCTCCATCATCAAGAAAACTAGGGGAGGTTAAGAAGACCAAAGCATGAGTGACGTCTGTCCAAAGTGTGGACTCGCACGAGAGCTCTGCGTGTGTGAGACCATCGCAAAGGAAGAGCAGCACATTGTGGTCAAGACTGAAAAAAGAAAATTCGGCAAGCTGACCACCATTGTGATGGGCATCAACGCAAAGGACATTGACATCAAGGACGTTGCCAAGAAACTCAAGTCAAAGTTTGCCTGCGGCGGTACGGTCAAGGGCAGTGCGATTGAGTTGCAAGGGCAGCACAAAGAACGTGTCAAGCAAGAGCTCATCAAGATGGGATTTGCACCAGAAACGATCGAAGTTCGATAAAATGCGACCGCGAGATGTGTTGAAAGTCGAGCTCATAGGGCTCGACATAGAAGTCGTAGACTCGCATAATCCGCATCTGAAAGGACTCCGCGGAAAGATCATTGACGAGACGCGAAACACGCTCACCATAGAACACAACAGCGCGACAAAGTGTCTGATCAAGGACCAAATTACCTTCGTCACTCTCATCAACAATCGCAAGGTCATGATCAACGGTGCTCTGCTGGTTGCCCGTCCGGAAGAGCGCCTCAAGAAAAAAGTCAAGCGATAACCATGGAAAAAGTCAAGCAAGCACCGGAACAGAAGGAGCAGAAGGGACGTGACATAGAAATCCCTCTCGCCATCCCGCCGTCACCCTGCACAGACAGGCATTGCCCGTTCCACGGTGAGCTCAAGGTACGGGGGCGCATCTTCACGGGTGTCGTGATTCGCGAGGTGATGCACAAAAGCACCATGATTGAATTCCCGCGAAAACTCTACCTGCCAAAATACGAGCGTTTCGAGAAGAGAAGAACGCGCATCAAGACCCACATCCCGCCCTGCTTGCCTGTCAAAAAGGGCGACACGATTAAGATTATGGAGTCCCGGCCCATCTCCAAAACAAAGAACTTCGTTGCGGTGGAGGTGATGAAAAGATGAAGCCCATCAAAGCACACACCTATAAGGCATTGCCGCACTACGCGCAGATTGAAACATGCGACAACTCAGGCGCCAAGCTCTTGAAAATCGTCTCAGTCAAAGGAGCAAAAACCGTCAAGGGCAGATACCCTGCAGCAGGCATCGGGGATCTGATCTTTGCTTCCGTTGTCAAGGGGACAATGCAAATGAGAAAGCAGGTGGTGCCGGCAGTCATCGTTCGCCAGCGAAAGGAATACCGGCGACCCGATGGCACGCGCATCGCATTCGAGGACAACGCTGCAGTAGTCTTGAAAGATGAGAAGGGAAGTCCCAAGGGAACCTCCATCAAAGGCCCCATCGCAAAGGAGGCAGCAGATCGCTGGAGCGGCATTGCAAAGATAGCGAGTATGGTGGTGTAGCATGAAAATCTTTTCTCCAGCATGGAAATCCAGTACGCAACGAAGAAAGCAGCGCAAATATCAGAAGAATGCTCCTCTGCATATCAAACAGAAGTTCATGGCTGCGCATCTGTCAAAGGATCTCAGGAAAAAATACAAGCGTCGTGCTCTCACCGTCCGTAAGGGATACATGGTAAAGATCATGCGCGGTCAATTCAAAAAGCAGACAGGAAAAATAGTCTCTGTTGATCTTCGCAGAAACAGGATAACCATTGAAGGCATTCACCAGGTCAAAAGAGGTAGAACAAAAACTTTTTACCCGCTCCACCCGAGCAACCTGCAGATCATCGAACTCACCACAGACGATAAAAAGACACGTATGAAACTGGAAGGAGCAAAGAAGTAAGATGGCGCATCTGAAGCGACTGACCGTCCCGAAATCATGGAGTATCAAGAAGAAAGAAACCACCTTTATAACCAGGCCCATGCCAGGCCCACACAAGAAGGATGGGTGTATTCCCCTCGGCTTGGTTCTCAAGGATTTTTTGCATCTGGCAAACACAACGCGGGAAGTCAAGAAGATTCTGCAGCAGGGTTTCATTCATGTGGATGGTGTCCCTCGCAAGGATCATCATTTCCCGGTTGGAGTTATGGATAGTATTACCATACCTTCACTCAACCAATCCTATACAGTGCTGTACTCCACCAAAGGAAAGTTTATCTTCAAAAAACTGGAGGCCACTCCAAAGGAAAAATGGTGTAAGATTATTGGCAAGCACATTCTCCCCAAGAAGCGTGTGCAGATCAATCTGTATGATGGAAGGAATGTCCTTGTGGAGAAGGATTCCTATGCTGTAGGCGATACAGTCATGGTGTCAGACGGCAAGATTAAGCGCCACCTCAAATTAGAAAAGGGTGCATTGGTGTACTTAACAGGCGGAAAGCATATTGGAACGGTGGGCAATCTTCTCGAGATCAAGAAGTTCAAAGGCATCGAGAACGATCGCATCATTATGGAGACGAAGGAAGGCAAGATTGAAACATTGAAGGACTATGCCTTTGTGATGGAGAAGGTGTGGTAGCCATGAAGCAGACAACACAGCTCATCAACGAGAATCCGATGAGGAGGATCAAGATCGAGAAAGTAACGCTCAACATAGGGACTGGTATGCCCGGCGAGAAGCTCGAAAAAGCATTGAAACTCTTGGAAAAAATCGCGCAAGCAAAGCCAGTCTCCACCAAAACGAAGAAGAGAATCCCCACCTGGGGTGTCAGGCCGGGATTGGAAATTGGTGCCAAAGTGACCGTGCGTGGGAGAAAAGCAGAAGAACTGTTGGTGCGCCTGCTGAAGGCGAAGGGAAACACTCTACCGCCAACGAAGTTTGACGAGGCAGGCAATCTTGCCTTTGGCATCCAGGAGTACCTCGAAATTCCAGGGGTGGAGTATGACGCGTCCATCGGCATCATCGGCCTCGAAGTCGCGGTGACCCTCATGCGGCCCGGCTTTCGTATTCGCAGGCGATCGCGAAAGCAGAGAAGCATTCCCCAACGCCACAGCATCACACAAGAAGAGGCCATCAACTTCATGAAAGACAACCTCGGGGTGAAGGTGGAGTAGGATGACAACAAGCAGTTATGTCAAGATTCTGAAGCAACTGAAGAGTAAACCAGCAAAGTACGAGAAGTTCAAGAAGCATAACGCCCCCATCAAGCGCTCCTGCGGAAGTGCTTTGCGCAAGTGCAGGCGTTGTGGAAGAACGCACGCCCACATCCAAAAGTATGGGTTGCAGCTCTGTCGGCAATGCTTCAGGGAAATAGCGCCGTCCATAGGATTCAAAAAATACAGCTAGGAGAAGAACATGCTAAACGATCCATTAGCCAATGTGATGAATACCATCATGAATGCGCAAAAGAAAGGAAGGACAGAATGTGCAGTCTCGCCAGCATCAAAGGTCATCAAGAAAGTCCTTGACATCATGCATGAGCATCGCTATATCGGCAAGATTGAACGTATCAATCAAAAGGTTCTGCCCTATGTCAAAATCAATCTCATAGGTGCACTCAACAAATGCGCAGTCATCAAGCCACGATTCTCCATCAAGAAGGATGGTTATGAAAAATTCGAGAAGCGATATCTGCCTGCCAAGGACATGGGTGTTATTGTGGTATCCACGTCGCAAGGAATGATGACGCATTACGAAGCAAAGAAGCGAGGGCTTGGAGGATCCCTCATTGCATACTTCTACTAACATGGCGCACGTGCAGGAACAAAAAAAGCTTGAGGAAATGATGACCATACCGGACGGCGTAGAAGTGACGCTTGATGGACATAGCATGATCATAAAAGGAAAACTTGGCACGGTGCAGCGCCGCATAGGAAGTCTTTTCGTCAATCTCAAGAAGGACAAAAACACCATCACGCTGTCTTCCCCTTCTTCTCTCCGCAAGAACAAGCGCATGTTGTACACTACCAAATCCCACATCTCGAACATGATCTACGGCGTGCAGCATGGCTACACCTACAAACTCAAGATGTGCGCCGGTCACTTTCCCATTACCGCCAAAGTAGAAGGGCAGGTTGTGACCATCTCTAATTTTTTGGGAGAAAAGATACCGCGCAAGTCAAAGATTCTTCCCCATGTCGCGGTCACCATTGACAAAGATCTGATCACGGTGCAATCGCCGGATCTGGAGGCAGCAGGACAAACAGCAGCCAATCTTGAACAAACCACCGGCGTCGGCAAGCGGGACCGCCGGGTATTCCAGGATGGGTGCTACATCATCGAAAAGCCGGGGCGGACTGTGACATGAACACCAATGAACTCGTGGGCATGCGTAATCAGATGAAGAAGAAAAAACCGGAATTCATCAGACAGGACTGGCAAAAAACCATTCGCCTGAAGAGGCACTGGCGCCACCCTGAAGGAATGCATTCGAAGATGCGATTGAAATTGCGAAGTCTTCGCAGATCACCATCCATTGGATTTTCCTCACCAAAAGCAGTCCGCAATTTAACGCGTGATGGCTACAAAGTAAGTATCGTGTCAAATGTCGCTCAAGTGGCTGCGATCAAAGACCCTATCACGATTGCATCTACAGTAGGAATGCGGAAAAAAATCGAGATTGTCAAGAAAGCAAAGGAAATGAAGTTGGAAGTGTTAAATGTCAAAGATCTTGACAAGTTCCTTGCAGAAGCTGAAGCATCATTAAAACAGCGCAAAGATGCCAAGAAATCCAAACTCACTAAGAAGGAGAAGCTCAAGGAAGAGCGCCTCAAGAAAGCAGAGAAAAAGGAAGCAAAGAAGGAAGAAGAAACACCAGAAGAAAAAGCCAAACGCGAGAAAGAGGAGAAGCGTAAGGTGCTGGAGCAGAAACAATGAAGCTCACCTCGCAGCGAAGGATAGCAGCGCAGGTGATGAAGTGCGGGGAAGGAAGAGTCTGGTTTGATCAAAACAGACTTGATGAAATTAAGCAAGCCATCACGAGGGCTGACATTCACCATCTGATCCATGACCACGCCATCCAAAAGCGACCGCAAGTGTCCATTTCTCACGGCCGTCTCAGGAAACATCTCATCCAAAAGAGAAAGGGAAGACAGCATGGAATGGGATCACGAAAAGGAACAAAAACAGCGCGCCTCAATCCGAAACGCAAGTGGGCACATCACATTCGCACTCAGCGCGCCTTCCTCAAAATGCTGCGCGACAAAGGAATCATCATCCCAGCAACATATCATATGCTTTATAAGAAGGCAAAGGGAGGGTTCTTCAGGAGCAAGCGTCACATCAAACTCTATTTGGAGGAGCACAAATTAGGGCACCATGAAACTCAAAAGAAGACACGGTCTCTTCAAGGGAAGACACAGGGAAGGTAAGACGAATTACCGGAAACGGCTGAGCATGATCACATCTCGCCTGCCGCGCCTGGTTATTCGGAAATCACTGAGAAACATCTCTGTGCAGCTCATCACCTATGATGCAAAGGGGGATCGCGTGATTCTTTCAGCCTCAACAAAAGAGCTTCAGAAGAAGTACGGGTGGACGCATGCCCGGCGCAACACCCCATCTGCATACTTCACAGGCTATGTCCTGGGCAAGAAGGCGCAGAAAAAAAACATTAAAAAGGCTATCTGCGACATTGGTGTGCACAGCATAAGCAAGGGATCGATCCTCTTCTCCTGCCTGAAGGGGGCAGTGGATGCAGGACTGGAAGTTCCTTACTCCACCAAGCTGATGCCTGCCGAGGATCGCATCCAAGGAAAACATCTCAAGCAACCTCTTCCCTTCCACGAGATCAAAACAAAAATTGATGCAGCATGGAAAAAATGACAGAACAGCAGCCAGTCAAAACAGAAATTGTACCCGAGAAGATGGCAGAAATTCCTATCGAGAGAAGGGGCATGTCGCGCGAGAAGCCTTTTGATAGAGAGAGCTGGCAGCCCAAGACAAACGTCGGTAAGAAAGTCAAGTCAGGAGAAATCACAGATATTGACACCATTCTGGAGAGTGGCGTACGCATCATGGAGGCAGAGATTGTCGATGTGCTCCTTCCGAACCTGAATGTTGACCTGCTTGCTGTTGGCCAGTCCAAGGGAAAGTTTGGCGGTGGAAAGAGAAGCATCTGGCGTCAGACCCAGAAAAAAACAAGCGAAGGCAATAAACCAAAATTCTCCGCTGTTGCAGTGGTGGGAAATAAGGATGGGTACGTGGGGATGGGTTTAGGAAAAGCAAAGGAAACCGTGCCAGCGCGAGAAAAGGCAGTTCGTCAGGCAAAGATCAATCTCATCAAAGTGCGCCGCGGTTGTGGCTCATGGGAATGCGGTTGTGGAACGCCTCACTCCATTCCCTTCAAGGTCGAAGGCAAGTGCGGGTCGGTGATAATAGCATTAATGCCGGCTCCCAAGGGAACAAGCATCTGCGCAGAAAAGGAGTGTAGCAAAATTCTTTTGTATGCAGGAATTAAAGACATCTACACCGCAACGCACCACAGCACCAGAACAAAGCTCAACCTCGTCAAGGCATGCATAGACGCCTTAACAAAACTTTCCCACGTCAAAATCAAGCCCGATCACATCAAGATGCTGGGCATCAAGGAAGGAAACAAATGACCACAACCATGACAACCATGAAGAAGGAAGCGAAGGAAACTGCTCCGCAGCAGAAGAACAGGCGCGTTGCTATTGTTCGCATCAAGGGAAAGCCGGGGTTGAAGGTGGACGTAAGAAAAACATTAGACCTCCTGTTGCTCTACAAAAAAAATCATTGTGTGGTTGTTCCCAACACGCCTCCGTATAGGGGGATGTTGAACGTGGCCAAAAATGCGGTGACCTGGGGGGAGCTGGACGAGCAAACGTTCCGTTTGCTGCTCGAGAAGCGCGGCAAGCTTCCAGGAAAAGCACCGCTCACCGAAGCGTATCTGAAGGAGAAAATAAAGATGGGATGGGATGACTTCGTGAAAAAGTTTATGTCCTTCCAGATTGAACTCAAAGAAGTACCAGGATTGAAGCATTTTTTCAAGCTCAGCCCGCCACGCCACGGCTTTGAACGCAAGGGAATCAAGGCTCAGTTTTCCATGGGCGGTGCACTCGGCTATCGCAAGGACAAAATTAACGACTTGATTCAGAGGATGATCTAAGATGGTCGTGCATCACCGCAAGAAAAACACGCGCTTCCGCGGAAAGACAACGTACGGGTATGGAAGCATGAAAAAGCACCGCGGAGCTGGCAATCGCGGCGGGCGGGGCATGGCCGGCAGCGGAAAGCGTGCTGATCAGCGAAAGACATGGATCTTGAAGCACTACGGACCTGAGTATTTTGGAAAGCATGGGTTTACGCGCCCACCAGAAGTCAAGAAAACACCAATCATCATCAACATCGATGAGCTGCCCAACCAAGACAGTATCAACCTTACTGCAGGGGGCTACACCAAGCTCCTTTCCAGGGGCGTACCGCAGCGAAAATACCACATCATCGTCCCCACGTGTTCGCAGAGAGCAAAGGAAAAGATCGAAAAAGCAGGAGGAAAAGTAGAACTACCGTAACATGGGATTCTTCGAGCGTGTTTTGGAATTTCTGCCAGAAGTCCGGAAGCCGACAGAGCAGCGATTGTCCTTTGGAACAAAGTTGAAGTGGACGCTGATTATTCTCGTTGCATTCTATGTTCTTTCTGTCATTCCGCTCTTTGGATTGGGGGAAAATGCACTGGCGCAATTCGAGTCCCTCTCCGTGATCCTCGGTGCGAGCTTTGGTTCCATCTTGTCCTTGGGGATTGGTCCCATTGTCACCGCTTCCATTGTCTTGCAGTTGCTCGTCGGTTCAGGGATTATTAAGATCGACACCACCAGCAAAGAAGGTCGTGCCTACTTCCAGGGTCTCAACAAAGTGCTCGCCATCTTCTTCATCGTCTTCGAAGCAGCTATTTATGTTTTCATGGGAGGCCTCGCTCCAACGCAATCGCTCTCAGGAACAGCAGCGTATATCAACTATCAATTGCTGCTTGTCTTCCAGCTCTTCTTGGGAGGCATGCTCGTCTTGTACATGGACGAAGTCACCAGCAAGTATGGCTTTGGTTCAGGAGTGTCGTTGTTCATCGCAGCAGGCGTCTCCGCTTCCTTGTTCATCAGGGCATTCTCTCCATTAACCAGTGCAGGAACTTTTGCCTTGGGAACAGGAGAGGCTCCTGTCGGTCAAGTCTGGGTTGTGTTGTCCTCTCTCATCAGCAGAAATCCTCTAGGTGCTGTACTTGCTCTCTCAGCCATTCTCGCCACGATCATCGTGTTTATCATGTCTGTCTACACGCAAGCCATGAAGATTGAGATTCCTCTCTCCTTTGGAAGAATTCGTGGCCACGGCATTCGCTGGCCGCTCCGCTTCTTGTACACATCGAACATTCCGGTCATTTTAACAGCTGCCTTGCTGGCAAACTTCCAGCTCTGGGCGCGATTGTTGGAAAAGTGGGGTCATCCCTTCCTGGGAACATACATCGGCAACACGCCAGCCTCTGGATTTGTCTTGTGGATCACCCCGCCAAATATTGTGCAAGCACTCATCACCAGTTCATTGCGGTTCCTTGATCTCGCTCATGCGAGTGTTTATATGCTCTTCTTGATGGGTGGTGCGGTGTTATTCTCCATCTTTTGGGTGCAAACCTCAGGGATGGACGCAGCTTCCCAGGCAAAGCAAATTCTCTCTTCAGGATTGCAAGTCCCCGGCTTCAGGCGCGATCCCCGCGTCTTGGAACAAATTCTCAGCAGATACATCTTTCCCCTCACAGTCTTGGGAGGATTAAGCATTGGCGTGCTGGCAGCACTCGCCGATGTCTCGGGAGCTCTCGTCAATGGAACCAGCATCTTATTAACGGTCATGATCATCTATCGCTTATACGAAGAAATTGCACAGCAGCACATGATGGATATGCATCCAGCCTTGCGGAAGATGATGGAGTGAACCTATGGCAATCCTCAAACCATTCTTTGATTTCATTTTTTCTCCTCTGGTGAATAATCTTCCGCCGCAGGCAAGTTTAGTCATCATCTCAGTCATCATCACATTTCTCATCACCATCTCATACAAATTCCTCTCCAATCAGCAGGCCATCAAAGCCATACGCGAGGAAATCAAGCAGTTGCAGCACGCCATGCGTGAACACAAGGACAACAAGGAGAAATTTGCTGAAACCAACAAGAGAGCCATGATGAAGAACCTGGACTTGATGAAGCACAGCATGAAACCAACACTCTACACCTTTATTCCTATTATTCTTCTCTTTACCTGGCTGCGTGCAACCTACCTGCCAGCAGGGGATCTCTTTTCATGGGGATTTAAAATTCCCTTCTTTGGCACAGGCATTGGCTGGCTGTGGACGTATATCCTCACCTCCCTCATTGCCAACATTCTCTTCAGAAAAGCTTTAAAAGTCTCCTAAATCTCTCTCCGCTATGCCCACGCCACGCCACCGTTCTCGCAAGCTCAACAGGCAAAAGAAAAGAGTGCCAGGTGGTCGGACAGTTATCCACTACGCAAAGAAGAAGGCAAAAAGACCGGTCTGTGGATCCTGCGGCAAGCTCTTGCAAGGAGTCTCGATGAGTGTGACCAAATCCAAAAAGCGTCCTGAACGGCCGTTTGGGGGAGTATTATGCTTCAACTGCCTGCAGGACATGATGATGGAGAAGGCGCGTTCAGTCTAGGTGAAAAAACATGCTTGATGTTGGACGTCTCTGTGTCAAGACAGCAGGAAAAGACGCTGGAAAGATGGTCGTGGTAGTGGATGCTATGGACAGCAATTTCGTGGTGGTTGATGGTCCTGTCAAGCGCAAGCGCTGCAATATCCGTCACCTTGAACCCACGCAAAGAATGATCAAGCTTAAGAAGGGTGCATCGCATGCTGACGTGGTCAAAGAATTGAAGAGTTTGAAGATCGATATTCCAGAGCAAAAGACAAAAAAACAAAAAGCGTCAAAGCCGCGAAAACAGCGGGTGAAAGGAGAGAAGCCTGCACCAAAGACAGAAGTGAAAAAAGAAGTCAAGAAAGAAGCACAAGGGAAGAAAAAAACTGGGAAATCTGAGGAAAAATAATGAAAAAGCAAGACCTGCAGAAATTCGTTGTGGAGTACCAACTGGTTGACCAGCAAATAAAGGTTCTTCAGCAGCAACTTGTTCTCTTAGAGCAGCAAGCAATGGAAACTGCTGCACTGATTGATAATCTGGAAAGTTTGAAAAATGTGAAAGTAAAGACAAAGGCCTTCGCGCAGCTAGGCCCTGGAATGTCTGTGGAGACAACAGTCAATGAACCCAGCTATGTGCTGGTGAATGTAGGTGCCAATACAGTAGTCAAAAAAACCTTGCCAGAGGCGCAGAACATGTTGCATACGCAAATAGAAGAAATAAAAAAAATCACGGAGAAGATGCACGCTGAAATTCAAAGACTCCTGGGGCACGCGCAGCAGCTTCGCCAAGAAATCCAGAAAGTCTCAGCATAGGAATACTTCTCACCCACCCTCCAAATCTTTTTAAACACAGCAAAGTTTTCTCTTCCTATGGGGGTTGATCAACGCATTCTCCAGTTCTACAGGAGAAAGGATGTGCAGGCAGAGATAGTTTCCCTTGCAAAGAATAGAGAGGTTGCTGTGCTGTTCGGCGAGAAAGGATACGGCAAGCGCCCCGATGTCCTTCAGTATGAATCAGACATCAAGGAGCTTGCACAGGAAGGAGCAACTTCTTTTCATTTGTCCGAAGAGCACTGGCATGATCCCCTCAAGCTCAAAACAGGCATGATGCGCAAAGATCTCGATGAGCTGCGCTCTGGGTGGGATCTGATTCTCGATATCGATTGCAAGTTTATCGAATTCTCCAAAATCACCGCGCAATTGCTGATGGAAGCGCTGCGCTTTCATAACATTCAGAACATAGGTCTCAAATTCAGCGGCAACAGAGGATTCCATATGATGATCCCCTATGCATCGTTCCCGCCGATCGTGAATGCCAAGAAAACACAGCTCCTCTTTCCAGAAGGCCCGCGCATGATAGCAGAATACCTCTCCGCACTCATCAAAGAGCATCTCGCCTCAGCGATTCTCTCCATCAGCACCTCCAAGGAAATGACTGAAGCGACAGGCATTCCATACACAAAGCTGATGATCAACAACGCGTTTGATCCGTTTGCTGTGGTGGATGTGGATACGATTCTCATTTCTTCCCGTCATCTCTTTCGGTCTCCGTATTCCATCAATGAAAAATCTGGTATGGTAAGTATTGTCATTCCACCTGAACAGATCAAGCAATTCCGGCCATCCCAAGCAAAAATAGAGAACATTGAAACTATACACTCTTTTGTACCAATTCCCAAAGAAGAGTGCGAAGCACAGCAGCTCCTCATTCAAGCCTTTGACCATGCCAAAAAGCACGCCATTGTTCTGGAACAACAAGAACAACAACAAAAGCAACACTTCCAGCAAAGGCAATCCTTCGCACCAACAACGAAAGTGCCTGAAGAATTATTCCCGCCGTGCATCAAGCTACTCTTGCAAGGTGTGCAGCAAGATGGACGCAAGCGCGCAATTCTTGCACTCATCAATTTCCTCAAGCAGATGAAGTACAGTATGGAAGAGATTGAGCACCTCTTGCTCGAATGGAATAAGAAAAACTATGAACCACTACGTGAAGGATATATCCGTTCCCAGCTAAGCTGGCATAAGCGCAACCAGCAATCCATGCTTCCACCAAACTGTGCCAACGAGGCATATTACGTCTCGATAGGGGTGTGCAAACCAGATTCATTGTGCACAAAAATAAAGAATCCTGTCAATTATTCCCTCCTCAAGCTGAGAATGCAACAAGAGCAAAAGCCACGCCGGCGCAACACTACAAAGAGGCAACAAAAAAACGAACAATCTTTTTGAAAATATCTTCGCCGTACGTTTTCTTGTATTCTTGTAATAACGCTTTCAACTGCTCTCGATCAACAGAAAATCCTAAATGTACCAAAAATTGGCAAAACTGCGTCACATTCTTCGGTGTTAAGGTTCTCTTGCATCTTTCAAAATCAATCAGCACAGGCTTTTTGTTTCGCATGAGAATATGTTTGATGGGCATATGCATCTCAAACTTATTCACCTTCACCACATCCATCATTCTGCATTGTCTGAAGATCTCTTCAAGAGCATGGCGAAGATCATGTGGTGATTGCTTCGGATACCACTCCACGAAGGGTGTCCCCTCGATATACTCCATCACTAATGCCTCTCCATCAAACCGGACAAAGCGAGGACCAATATGATGCTTGTTAAGTTCTTGTAACCAGAAGGCCTCATTGTGCAAAGCACGCAAAGCTCCGCTCCCCTTCCGTTCTTTCTTCACTACCACCCGCTTCCCGTTTTCTTCAGTAAGATACACCATGCCGCGCTTTCCTTTACTCAAATATTTCATGATCCTCCTCAAAAGGAGATCTCTTTTTAAGCATTCTGAAAAGAGGAAAATTTCCGGAAAATGGAAGAAAAAGCAAAAAAAGAACAATGCAAACAGAAATAATCATGGAATACAAAGAAGTATTGCGAAAAAGAGGGGAAAGACTATCAAAGAAGAAAGAAGTAAAATCATGAAGCCAGAAGATTTATGTGGATAAAGAATATGAAAAATAAGATGAAACAAACCTTCACGGTAAAAGCGCCTAAAAAATGGAAACGGGAAAGCATAGTAACAATACCAAGTCCATCGAAACTAGAATCTTCTGGCGAAGACACAGATTGGATGTTTGAAATGTTAGGGTGGAAAAAAGATGCCAGAAGAACGAGTAGAAATAAGTAAGTTTCTTGTGGGTGTAAAAATTTTCAAAGTACTAGATGGAAATCTTGACTATCAACGTTATGTTATAGATAATGAAACTCCTCCAGAGATAATCATCATGCAATTAAAAAGTATTCTTCAGCAATGAGAGCAAGAATATTTCGATCGTCTTAACAAACCGTTCTCGTAGACATCAATCTTACAGAAAGTTATATAAAGTGCCACGGCAACCTGTAAGTTATTAAAAGAGGGTGACGATGAGAGCTCATCAGTGGTCTGTGCTGGTTGTAGTGGGTATTCTTATCTCTGATTCCTTGATGGCTCAGTGATCAACTGCGCAGGTTTATGCTATTTTGCGTTT